>NZ_BAAAZP010000090.1:0-211415 GCF_039536965.1 Nonomuraea antimicrobica
GGGGGCGCGATCGCCGGGACGGTCCTGACCGCGCTCTCCGTGGCCGCGCTGGCCGCCACGGCGGGGCTGGCCGGCCCGCCCGGGATGGTCAGCGCCGGGCTCGCCTACATCGCGCTCTTCGTGGGCACCGCGGTGACGGGGGTGCTGTGCCTGGAGATGACGCACGAGGCGGTCGGCGCCACCGAGCGGACCACGGTCACCTCGACGGGCTCGCTCTCGCTGCAGTCGGGCGGGATCCTGGCCAACCTGACGCTCGGCACCCTGGCCACGCAGGCGGGCCTCGCCGCCGCGTGGGGCGCCGCCGCGGTGGTCATGGTGTCGTCGGCGCTGCTGTTCGTGCGGATGCCGGTGGCCGTGGACCCCAGTCCAGCTCGGGTCCTACCGGCACGATCCGGCTCGGGTTGATGTGGGTCTGGGTGATGTAGTAATGACGCTTGATCTGGTCGAAGTCGGTGGTCTCGTGGAAGGCCGGGATGGCGTACAGCCGGCGCGCGTACGCCCACAGCGCCGGATAGTCCGTCAGCCGCCTGACCGAGCACTTGAAGTGGCCGTAGTAGACGGAGTCGAATCTGGCCAGGGTCGTGTAGAGGCGCACATCACTGTCGGTGAGGGTGTCGAAGAGGTACTCCGACTCGGCCAGGCGCACCTCCAGGAAGTCGAGGGTGGTGAACACCCGCGCCACCGCCTCCTCGTACACCTGCTGGTCACGGGAGAAGCCGGCCTCGTAGACCGCGTTGTTGAGGCCGTGGTAGAGGCGGTCGTTCATGATGTCGACGTCGGGCCGCAGGCGTTCCGGGTAGAGGTTGGGTGAGGTGCCCCACGACGTCTCCAGATCGAGGGTGATCTGCGGGAAGTCGTTGGTGACGATCCGCTTGTCCCTGGTGTCCCAGACGCAGGGGACGGTGTAGCGGCCCGCGTAGCCGGGGTCGGTGGCGTGGTAGAGCTCCGACAGGTATTCCGGGTCGCCTCCTGGCACCCGCCAGCCCTTCTCGTCGCGGATGGGGTCGACGATCGTGACGTCCAGCAGGTCTTCCAGGCCGAGGAGCCTGCGGACGATCAGCACCCGCTGTGCCCACGGGCAGGCGTAGGAGGCGTAGAGCCGGTAGCGGCCGGGCTCGGGAGGGCCGAGCCGTTCGGTGAAGCGGTTCGGCTGCCGGACGAAGCGGCCATCATCTGAGATCTCGCGGCTCAGCTTCATGACCCCTAGTAGAACATGATTCGGATGCAGAACTATATTCGGGACTGTGGCGAAATTTGCGGTGACCCCCTCGAACGCGGCGCAGCGAGAGGCGTGGGTCGGTGGGACGATCCCCGAAGTCGAGCGGGTACGCCCGGGGCTGTGGTCCGTCCCCGTGCCGATCCCGGTCAACCCCCTCCGGTACGTGCTGGTCTACGTCCTCGAACTGCCCGGCGGCGTGGCGATCGTCGACGCCGGATGGAACACCGACGAGGCGTACGACGCGCTCGTGGCCGGACTGGGCGTGGCCGGATACGCGATCACCGACGTCAAGGGCGTGCTGGTCACCCACATCCACCCCGACCACTACGGGCTCGCCGGGCGCGTCCGTGAGGCGTCGGGCGCCTGGATCGCGCTGCACCCCGCCGACGCCCGCCTGCTGCGCGAACGCTACGACGACGAGGTCGTCGACACCCTCGTCCGGCGGGAACGCGCGCTGCTGCGCCGCTGCGGGGTCCCCGAGCTGACGCTGGACGAGCTGGCCGGGGCCTCCATGATGATCCGGCACGTGGTCTCGATGGCCCGTCCGGACCGGCTGGTGGAGGACGGCGACGACCTCGGCCTGCCCGGCTGGGACCTGCGGGCCGTCTGGACGCCCGGCCACTCGCCGGGGCACCTGTGCTTCGTCTCGCCCTCGCGCAGGGTGCTGTTCTCCGGAGACCACGTGCTGGCCAGGATCACGCCCATCGTGGCCGTGCACCCCCAGTCGGGGCCGAACCCGCTGGCCGACTACCTCGACTCGCTGGCTGCCGTGCGCAAGCTGGAGGTGGACGAGGTGCTGCCGGCGCACGAGTACCGGTTCCTGGAGCTGGCCGAGCGGGTGGACGCCGTGATGGCGCACCATGACGCGCGCCTGGCCGAGATCGAGCGGGTCGTGGGCGCGGCCGGGGGCGGCGTGGCGTGCTGGGAGGTGGCCACCCGGCTGACGTGGTCGCGGCCCTGGGAGACGATCCCGCCGTTCATGCGGCGCTCGGCCAACAACGAGACGCTGGCCCATCTGGTGTGGCTGGCGGCCAAGGGCCGCGTGGTCAGGCAGGCGGGGGAACCCGAGCTGTGGCACGCCCCCTGACGGCCGAGGGGACGGGGCGGCCAGTTGTCTCCCTCCGGGGGAACCCGGGCGGTTATCGTTACTCGTAACAGAATGTTGTTCTCCTGTGCGGGAGGTTCGATGCTCCGGTTCGATGACAGGGTCGCGATCGTCACGGGGGCCGGGCACGGCCTCGGGAGGTCGCATGCGCTCCTCCTGGCCGAGCGCGGCGCCAAGGTCGTCGTCAACGACCTCGGGGGCGCGCTCGACGGCACCGGCGCCTCGGCCGGGCCCGCCGCCGAGGTGGCCGCCCTCATCGCCGAGAACGGCGGCCAGGCCGTGGCCAGCACCGACAACGTGGCGACGCCCGAGGGCGCCAGGGCCATCGTGCAGGCGGCCGTCGACGCGTACGGCCAGGTCGACATCGTGGTCAACAACGCGGGCATCCTGCGCGACAGGTCGTTCGGCAAGATGACGGTGGAGGAGTTCGACGCGGTGCTGGCCGTGCACGTACGCGGCTCGTACCTGGTGAGCCAGGCCGCCTACCCGCTGATGAAGGCCGCCGGCTACGGGCGCGTGGTCAACACCTCCAGCCCGGCCGGCCTGTTCGGCAACTTCGGCCAGGCGAACTACTCCACCGCCAAGATGGGCCTGGTGGGCCTGACCAAGACGATCGGGATCGAGGGCGCGCGCAACGGCATCAAGGCCAACGCGATCGCGCCCATCGCCTGGACCCGGATGACGGAGGCGCTGCTGCCGGCCGAGTTCGAGGCCAAGTTCGCGCCCGAGCGGGTCAGCGCGCTGGTGGCCTATCTCGTGCACGAGTCGTGCGAGGTCAGCGGCGAGGTCTTCAGCGTCGGCGGCGGCCGGGTGGCCCGCGTGTTCGTGGCGGAGGGGCCGGGCTGGAAGACCGACGACCTCACGCCGGAGGCGATCGCGGCCAACTGGGAGTCGGTGATGGCCGAGCAGCCTTACGTGCTGACGGCCGGCGACTCGATGAAGGCGATGCTCTGAGCCCGTACCCGAAGGTCCGGCCGTTCCCGCCGCAGGGCGTCGCGTGTCGGCGGTGGGGGCGGCGGACTCAGCCCGTTCGGACCTTTACAAACATGCTTTGTTCGATCTTCGGCGAAAGTCAGGGGAGTTTGGTCGATCCTCACTCTTGATTTGCCGCATAGGTGATCATATTGTCGCGACATGACCCCCCAGCCGGGCTCCGCCGGCGACGTGCTGACGTTGATCAGCGCGGGCTCCGCGACGACCCGTTCCGATCTGGCGAGGCTCACCGGCCTGGCCAGATCCACCATCTCCCAGCGGGTGGACGCGCTGATCGAGCGCGGCCTGGTGGAAGAGACCGAGAGTGGCGAGTCCACCGGCGGCCGCCCTCCCCGCCAGCTCCGCCTGCACACCGAGAAACACGCCTTCGCGGGCGTTGACCTGGGCGCCACGCACTGCCGGATGTCCCTGATGGACATCTCGGGCAACGTGCTGGCCGAGTGCGAAGACGCGCTGCACATCGGCGAGGGGCCCGACAACGTGCTCGCCCACGTCGACCAGCGCCTCGACCACCTCCTCGGCCAGGCGGGACGCCCCCGCAAGGCACTGCGCGCGCTCGGCATCGGGGTGCCGGGGCCGGTGGAGTTCGCCACGGGCCGGCCGAACAACCCGCCGATCATGCCCGGCTGGAACGACTACCCCGTCCCCGACTACTTCGAGGGCGTCGAGGTCCTGGTGGACAACGACGTCAACGTGATGGCGCTGGGCGAGCACCGCAACGCCTACGCGGGCACGAGCCACCTGCTGTTCGTCAAGGTCGGCACCGGCATCGGCTGCGGGATCATGGCCGAGGGCAAGCTGCACAGGGGCGCCCAGGGCTCGGCCGGCGACATCGGCCACATCCGGGTCAGCGGCCACGACGACGCCGGCTGCCGGTGCGGCAACAGCGCCTGCCTGGAGGCCGTGGCCGGCGGCGCCGCCATCGCGCGGCGGCTGACCGAGCTGGGCCTGCCCGCAGAGTCGGGCGGCGACGTGGTGGCGCTCGTCCAGTCGGGCAACACCCAGGCGCTGCGGCTGGTCAGAGAGGCCGGCCGGCTCATCGGCGAGGTGCTGGCCAGCCTGGTCAACTTCTTCAACCCCGAGGTCATCGTCATCGGCGGCGCGCTGTCGCGGGTGCACGAGCATCTCCTGGCCGGGATCAGGGAGACGGTCTACCGCAGGTCGCTCCCGCTGGCCACGAACCATCTGTCGATCACGCCGAGCCGTACGGGCATCAACGCCGCCGCGCTCGGCGCCGGAATCCTCGCCATCGAGCATTACCTGTCACCGGACAACATCAACCGCATCGTCAACGCCTGATAGAACGCCTGAAAGGGACCTCCCGATGCTGGTCATGAAGGGCATCGTCAAGCAGTTCCCCGGTGTGCGCGCGCTGGACGGAGTCGACCTGGACGTACGGGCGGGCGAAGTGCACTGCCTGCTCGGCCAGAACGGCGCCGGCAAGTCCACCTTGATCAAGGTGCTGGCCGGAGTCCACCAGCCGGACGAGGGCACGATCCTCTTCAACGGCGCGGAAGTGCGCCCCGGCAGCCCCATCGACGCCATCAAGCTCGGCTTCGCCACCATCTACCAGGAACTCGACCTGGTCGACGGGCTCTCCGTGGCCGAGAACATCTTCCTCGGCCACGAGCACGCCCGCCTGGGCTTCGTGAACCGGGCCGCGGGCCGGCGCGCGGCCCGCGAGGTGCTCGAACGGCTCGGTCACGCCGAGATCCGCCCGTCGACGGAGGTCGGGCGGCTGCCACCGGCCGCCAAGCAGGTCGTCTCGATGGCCCGCGCGCTCTCCCACGACGCCCGCCTCATCATCATGGACGAGCCGTCGGCCGCCCTCGCCCACGACGAGGTGGCCAACCTGTTCCGCATCATCCGCGAGCTGACCGCCCAGGGCGTGGCCGTGGTCTACATCTCCCACCGGCTGGAGGAGATCCGCGAGATCGGCGACCGGGTCACGGTGCTGAAGGACGGCCGCACGGTGGCCGTCGGACTGCCCGCCCGCGACACGCCGACCACGCAGATCGTCTCCCTCATGACCGGCCGCAACGTCGAGTACGTCTTCCCGCCCAGGGGCAGGCGCACCCTGGGGGATGAGGTGCTCCGCGTCGAGGGCCTCAGCTCTCCCGGCGTGTTCAGGGATGTGTCGTTCTCCGTACGGGCGGGCGAGATCGTCGGGCTGGCCGGGCTCGTCGGCTCGGGCCGCTCGGAGATCCTCGAAGCCGTGTACGGCGCCCGTCCCGCCTCCGGCCGGGTCCTGCTCGACGGCCGCCCGGTGCGCCGCGGCGTCGTCAGCACGGTCAAGCGCGGCATGGGCCTGGCCCCCGAGGAACGCAAGGCCCAGGCCCTGCTCCTCGACCAGAGCGTCACCGCCAACATCACGCTGGGGAGCCTGCCGGAGTTCGCCAGGTTCGGCTGGATCGACCGCAAACGGGAGCGGGCCGAGGCCAAGCGCCTGTCGGAGATGCTCGACATCCGGCCACCCGACCCCGAACGCCCGATCAGGACCCTGTCGGGCGGCAACCAGCAGAAGGCCGTGCTCGCTCGCTGGCTCATCGGCGGGCGCAAGCTGCTCCTGCTCGACGAGCCGACCCGGGGCGTGGACGTGGGCGCCAGGGCCGAGCTGTACGCGGTGATCCACGACCTGGCCGAACAGGGCATCGGCGTGCTGCTGGTCTCCAGCGAGGTGCCCGAGGTGCTCGGCCTGGCCGATCGGGTGCTGGTGCTGCGCGAAGGGGTGGTCATCCACGAGGGCGAGGCCGCCGGGCTCGACGAGCACCGCGTACTGGACATGATCATGAATGGGAGGGCGGCGTGATGAGCGAGCCCACAACCGACCGGCCCGTGGGGAAGACGGCGACGCCGACGCTGCCGTCCATCCGCGGGGTCGGAGAGCTGCGACATCTCGGCCTGTTCGGCGCGCTGGCCCTGCTGGTCGTCGTCGGGCTGGTCACCCGGCCGGAGAACTTCGCGACCGCCTCCAACCTGGCCAGCATCCTGTCGCTGGCCGCCACGATCGGCGTGATCACGGTCGGGGCCACGTTCGTCATCATCGGCGGCGGCATCGACCTGTCGGTGGGCGCGGTCATGGCGCTGGCCTCGGTCTGGGCGACGACACTGGCCACACAGTCGTACGGGCCCGTGGTGATGGCGATCTGCGCGATCCTCGTCGGCACGGGGGCGGGGCTGGTCAACGGGTTACTGATCGCGTACGGGCGGCTGGTGCCGTTCATCGCCACGCTCGCGATGCTGGTGGCCGCCCGGGGCCTGGCGCAGCGCATGTCCGACCGCAAGACGCAGCTCGTCCAGACCGACAACTCGGCGCTGGTGGACCTGTCGACCACCCGCGTGCTCGGCATCCCGGTGCTGGTCTACATCTTCGCCCTGGTGGTGGTGCTGGGGTGGGTGCTGCTCAACCGCACGACGTTCGGGCGGCGCACGTACGCCGTGGGCGGCAACCTCGAGGCGGCCCGGCTGGCCGGGATCAACGTGCGCAGGCACACGATGCTGCTCTACGCGCTGTCGGGGCTGTGCTGCGGCATCGCCGCCATCCTCATCATGGCGCGTACGACGACGGGCTCGTCCACCCACGGCGACCTGTACGAGCTGGACGCCATCGCCGCCGTGATCATCGGCGGCACGCTCCTCACCGGGGGGCGGGGCACGATCATGGGCTCGATCCTGGGCCTGCTGATCCTCACCTTGATCACCAACCTCTTCATTCTCAACGGGCTCAACACCAGCGACCAACTGATCGCCAAGGGCCTGATCATCGTCGTCGCCGTCCTTCTCCAGCGGCGGAACCTGAAGGAGAGATCACCATGAGTGACAACGTCGCGCGCAGGGGATTCCTGGTCGGCGGAGCCGTACTGTTAGCGGCGGGCTGCACCAGCAACGAGCCCGCCGCCGCGCCCTCGAGCGCCGCCCCCGCGCCCGCCCCGGCTGCCAGCGGCAACGACCAGCCGGGCACCAAGGTGGTGATCGGCTTCTCCGCGCCGGCCGCCGACCACGGCTGGATCGCGGCCATCGCCAAGAACGCCGAGGCCACCGCGAAGCAGTACACCGACATCGAGTTCAAGCCCGTCGAGCCCACCAACGACATCAACCAGCAGATCTCCGCGGTCGAGTCGCTGATCGCGGCCAAGGTGAACGCCCTGGTGATCCTGCCCAACGACGGCCAGCAGCTCAACCAGGTCGCCCTGCAGGCCACCGAGGCCGGCATCCCGGTCATCAACCTCGACCGCATCTTCCCCGACAAGCTCGCCTACCGGTCGTGGATCGGCGGCGACAACTACGGCATGGGCGTGGCCGCCGGCCACTTCGTCGGCGAGCAGCTCAAGGGCAAGGGCGTGACGAACCCCGTGATCGTCGAGATCCAGGGCATCGCCACGCTGCCGCTGACCCAGGACCGCAGCAAGGGCTTCGCCGACGCGCTGAAGACGTACGGGTTCAGCGTCACGGCCAAGCAGGACGCCAAGTTCACGGTCGAGACCGGCAACCAGGTGGCCACGTCGCTGCTGCAGGCGCACAAGAAGATCGACGCGCTCTGGAACCACGACGACGACCAGGGCGTCGGCGTGCTGGCCGCGATCAAGGAGGCCGGGCGCAACGAGTTCATCATGGTCGGCGGGGCCGGCTCGCTGAACGCGATGCGGGAGATCCAGTCGGGCTCGTCGGTGCTGCAGGCCACGGTCACCTACAGCCCGACGATGGCCTCCTCGGCGATCAAACTCGCACGTCTGATAGCACAGGGAAAGGGCATGAGTGATCTGGTGGAGAACCAGGTTCCCCAGTCCCTCACGCTCGCGTCCGAGACCATTACCAAGGAGAACGTCGAGAAGTATCTGGCGCTCGGCTTCGAATCCTGATCGGGGGTTGCATGTCAGACAAGACCACCATCGGCGTGGGGATGGTCGGCTACGCCTTCATGGGCCGCGTCCACTCCCAGGCCTGGCGAAGCGTGGGAGCCTTCTTCGACCTGCCGCTGACACCGCGCATGGCGGTGCTCGCGGGCCGGTCGAAGGAGCGCACCGAGGCGGCGGCAGCGCAGCTCGGCTGGGCCGGCATCGAGACGGACTGGAGAGAGCTGGTCAAGCGCGACGACGTGCAGATCGTCGACATCTGCACGCCGGGCGACTCCCACGCCGAGATCGCCATCGCGGCGCTGGAGGCCGGCAAGCACGTGCTCTGCGAGAAGCCGCTGGCCAACAGCGTCGCCGAGGCCGAGGCCATGGTGGCGGCGGCGGCCGCGGCGCCGGGCAGGAGCATGGTGGCCTTCAACTACCGGCGGGTGCCCGCGGTCGCGCTCGCCCGCCGGTACGTCGAGGAGGGACGGATCGGCGAGGTCAGGCACGTACGCGCCGCCTACCTGCAGGACTGGATCGTCGACCCCGAGTTCCCGCTGGTCTGGCGGCTGCAGAAGGACAAGGCCGGGGCGGGCGCGCTCGGCGACATCGGCTCGCACATCGTCGACGCCGCCCAGTTCATCACCGGGCAGCGCGTGGTGGGCGTGTCGGCGCTGACGGAGACGTTCATCAAGGAGCGCCCGCTGGCGGCGGAGTCGGCGGGGCTGGGCGCGACCGGCTCCGCCGCCCGGGGCACGGTCACCGTGGACGACGCGGCCCTGTTCATCGGGCGGCTGTCGGGTGGCGGGCTGGCCTCGTTCGAGGCCACGCGCTTCGCCAACGGGCGCAAGAACGCGATGCGCATCGAGATCAACGGCTCGCTCGGCAGCCTGGCCTTCGACTTCGAGGCCATGAACGAGCTGTGGTTCAGCGCGAACGGCGGCGGCTTCGAGCGCATCCTGGTGACCGAGCCCGACCACCCGTACGTCGGCGCCTGGTGGCCGCCCGGCCACGGCCTCGGCTACGAGCACACCTTCACCCACGAGATCAAGGACTTCCTGGAAGCGGTCGCCACCGGGGCCGACCCCACGCCGTCGTTCGCCGACGGGCTGCGGGTGCAGCGGGTGCTGGAGGCGGTCGAGCGCAGCGCGGCTGAGGGCAGCCGTTACACGGATGTGGAGGATCGATGAGACCAGTCACGCTGTTCACCGGGCAGTGGGCCGACCTGCCCTTCGACGAGGTGTGCCGGCTGGCGGCCGAATGGGGCTACGACGGGCTGGAGATCGCCTGCTCCGGTGACCACTTCGACGTGGCCCAGGCCGTGGCCGACCCGTCGTACGTGGAGCAGAAGCGCGCCCAGCTCGACAAGCACGGCCTGAAGGTGTGGACGATCTCCAACCACCTCGTCGGCCAGGCGGTCTGCGACCACCCCATCGACGAGCGGCACAAGGCGATCCTGCCCGCCCGCATCTGGGGCCACGGCGACCCCGAGTCGGTGCGCCAGGCGGCGGCCGAGGACCTGAAGAACACCGCCCGCGCCGCCGCGCTGCTGGGCGTGGACACCGTGGTGGGCTTCACGGGGTCGTCGATCTGGCACACGGTGGCCATGTTCCCGCCGGTGCCCGCCTCGATGGTGGAGGCCGGCTACCAGGACTTCGCCGACCGCTGGAACCCGATCCTCGACGTCTTCGACGAGGTGGGCGTGCGGTTCGCGCACGAGGTGCACCCGAGCGAGATCGCCTACGACTACCACACCACCGTGCGCACGCTGGAGGCCATCGGCCACCGGCCCGCGTTCGGCCTGAACTGGGACCCCTCCCACATGGTGTGGCAGGACCTCGACCCGGTGGGGTTCATCCTCGACTTCAAGGACCGCATCTACCACGTCGACTGCAAGGACACGCGGATGCGCGTCGGCGACGGCCGCAAGGGCCGCCTGTCGTCGCACCTGCCGTGGGCCGACCTGCGCAGGGGCTGGGACTTCGTCTCGACCGGGCGCGGCGACGTGCCGTGGGAAGACTGCTTCCGCGCCCTGAACGCGATCGGCTACGAGGGGCCGATCTCGATCGAGTGGGAGGACGCGGGCATGGACCGGCTCGACGGGGCCAAGGAGGCGCTGGGGTACATCCGCCGCCTCAACTCCATCACCCCGCCGGCCACGGCCTTCGACGCGGCCTTCTCGACCACGTAGGGGGGCCTCGGACGGATCGGGTCCTCCCCTCCGCGGGGAGGACCCCTCCGCCGGTCAGTCCATGACGACGATCTGGCGCAGGACCTCGCCGCCGCGCAGGGCCTCGACCGCGTCGTTCAGGTCGCCCAGGCGGATGCGGGCGCTGATCATCGACTCCAGGTCCAGCAGGCCCGTCTTGTGCAGCTTGGCGAAGTACGGGAAGTCGTGCCGCACGTCGGCCTCGCCGTACAGGCTGGACAGCAGGTTCTTGCCCTCGAACAACAGGCTGAAGGCGGAGATCGACACCATGTCGTCCATCGCGCCCGCCCCGACCACGATGACGTCGCCGCCGGCCCTGGTGATCTGCCAGGCGCTCTGGATGGTGGCCGACTTGCCGACCACCTCGAAGCCGTAGTCGAAGCCGCTGCCGCCGGTCAGCTCGTTCAGCGCCTCGGGGACCTGCTCGGGCGTGACCGCGTGCGTGGCCCCGACCTTCCTGGCCAGCTCGTGCTTGGACTCCAGGGGGTCGACGGCGAGGATCGTCCTGGCGCCGGAGACGCGGGCGCCCTGGATGACCGACAGGCCGACGCCGCCGCAGCCGATCACCGCGACGGTGGCGCCTGGGCGCACCTTCGCGGTGTTGACGGCGGCGCCGACGCCGGTCGTGATGCCGCAGCCGATCAGGGCCGCCGCCTCCCACGGCAGGTCGTCGTCGACCTTGATCGCGCCCTGCCAGGGCACGATGATCTCCTCCGCCCAGGTGCCGCACCCGGCCATCCCGAACACCGTCGCGTCGTCGCCGCCCAGCCGGAAGTTGCCCTTGCTGAAGGACTCGATGACGTACTTCATGCACAGGTACGGCTGGCCGCCCACGCACAGCTCGCACTCCTGGCAGGCCGGGCGCCAACTGATGACCACGTGGTCGCCCGGCTTGACCGAGCTGACGTGCTCGCCCACCTCGACCACCTCGCCCGCGCCCTCGTGGCCGGGGACGAGCGGCACGGGCTGGGGCAGCACACCGGACATGGCCGACAGGTCCGAGTGGCAGACGCCCGTGGCCCTGATCCGCACCCGTACGTCGCCCGGCCCGACGGGGGCCAGCGTGACGTCGTCGCGGATGTCGAGCTTGTCGTTGCCTACGGCGTGCAGGATCGCGGCGCGCATGGGGGTTCCTCCTCGTGCCTGGGGGCTATTCCTCGAGGGACAGAGCGGCTTTCGGGCAGGACCTGACCGCGTGGCGGACGCGGTCCCGCAGGTCGGGGGGTGGTTCTGGCAGCAGGATGTGGAGCTGGTCGTCGTCGTCCACCTCGAACACCTCCGGCGCGAGCCCCATGCACACGGCGTTGGCTTCGCAGACCAGCTCGTCTACCTTCACCTTCATGTGAGCCTCCTGTGGTCCCATGAGACCACTTTCGTGCGCTCGACGACGTACGCGATCCGCTTGAGGCCGGTCTTCTCCACGTACGGGCGCAGCAGCTCGTCCGGCACGCCCGGAGTCATCCTGCGGGCGATCAGCATGCCGACGGCCATCACGCGGTCGCGGTCGTCCACCCGCCGGGCGGTGCCGTAGAGCAGGACGCCGCGCAGCTCGTCGTAGTTCTCGCCGGTCTCGATCAGGCAGCTCACCCGGGGGTCGCGGGCCAGGTTGCGGGCCTTCTGCGCCTTGCCGTAGGTCCAGAAGGCCACGCGCCCCTCGTCGAGGCCGTAGAACATGGTCACCAGGTGCGGTGTGCCGTCCTGGTTGACGGTGGCCAGTTGCAGCTTGCGTGAGCCTTCGAGGAACGCGGTGACTTCGTCGTCCGGCATGGCGATGCGCGCGCGCTGATTCACGCTGCCAAGTAGAACAGGTTGCAGAACGGGCCTGCAAGAGTCCGCTGGAATGTTGTTCGGTTCGGCTAGGGTGCATCCCTATGACAATGCCGTCAGAGCTGCTGTACGCGGCAGAACGCGCCAAGGGCTTCATGCCGCCACAAGAGGGGCTGGCCCTGTTCGACACGGCCTGCCGGTACGGCAAGCTCGGCCCCATCTGCGAGATCGGCACCTACTGCGGCAAGTCGGCCATCTACCTCGGCGCGGGGGCCAGGCAGAGCGGGTCCGTGGTCGTCACGGTCGACCACCACCGCGGCTCCGAGGAGATCCAGCCGGGCTGGGCCCACCACGACCCGACACTGGTGGACCCCCGGTTCGGGAGGATGGACTCGCTGCCGACGTTCAGGTCCACGATCGCGGCGGCCGGGCTGGAGGAGGAGGTGATCGCGGTCGTCGGGCGGTCCGAGCAGGTCGCGGCCCTCTGGAACACGCCGCTCGGCCTGCTGTTCATCGACGGAGGCCACTCCGAGGAGCCGGTGACCAGCGACTACGAGGGCTGGGCGCCGCACGTCGTGACGGGCGGGGCGCTGGTCTTCCACGACATCTACCCCGATCCGGCCGACGGCGGGCAGGCGCCGTACCGGGTCTACCAGCGGGCGCTGGCGTCGGGCGCGTTCGGCGAGGTCGCCGTGACGGGCTCGCTGCGGGTGCTGGAGCGCGTCGGACCGGGAATCTGACGTTCCGGCCGACGCGCCCGCGTTCTTGTCGCTCAGTACCGGTGGCGGCGGGTCCAGGAGCGGCGGATGTGCGACTGCCAGGTCTGGAAGTCGTCGTGCGTGTGCGCCTCGTGGCCGAGCGCGATGAGCGCCTGGTCCGTCCAGGAGGCCGCCTCGTCGGGCTCGGTCCCCGCCAGGATCGCCACGGCCCGCGTCCCGTGGTCCGGCAGCGCGCCCGACCGCAGCCGCGCGGCCGCCGCGAACGCACACCCCTGCGCCAGGTACGCCCGGAACCCGTCGGCCGCCGCGTGCTCGGTCAGCCACCACAGCTCCTCGGGCTCGGCTCCGCCCGTGTACGTGGCCGCGAACCCGACCCCGCTCCACAGGTCGGCCCGCCGCACCGCCGGATAGCCGCCGATGCGCGCGGCCACGTCGTCGGGCGCGGCGCCGTCGTGGTACCACAGCAGCCGCCCCAACCCCTGGTCGAACACCGCGCAGTGCGCCCGGGTGAACAGGTCGGGCATCGTCCGCTGGCCCACCATGCGGTCGGCCCTGGTCAGGCTCCACTGGAAGCCGAACCCGTCCACGGCCAGCCAGCGCAGCAGCGGATGGGCCCGCCGCGCGCCCCACACCGGGCGCAGCCGCAGCAGCGCGTAGCCGCGGCCGGCGCCCAGGTAGGCGGCGTGGCGGTGATGCTGGGCGGGGCCGGCAAGTAGCTCGTGAAGGCGCCGGCCCCGAGTCAGGGTGAGCAGGTCGAGCACGGTGCAGGCGGCCGCGGCTCCCTCGTAGCCGAAGGGCCGCTGCTCTTCCCGGATCTCCTCGACCTTCTCGACTTCTCGCGACATCACCGCGTTGTAGCCGAAGACGTACGATCGCTCGGCGTTCGTGAAGACCGTGCGGGCCGCGCCGCCTCTGAGCCGGAACCTGCGCCGGCCCAGGTCCGATTCCAGTGGATCCTTGGTCAGGAACCTCCGCAGCCCTTCGGCCCGCGACAGCTCCGGCTCAGTTGCCGATGCAGATGTCGGCTCGGTTGTCGGCTCGGTCCCGACCTGGTCCAAGAACGATGTTGTGCCCGTGTCGCCCACGCTTCCCCCGAAGACGCCTCGTACGGCCAGACACGAAGCTAGTAACCCCATTGCGGCGTCCATCGGCGGCGCACCGGATTTCCCCGGCAAAGAACCGGCAAAAGCCCTTGTGCCCGAGCTCAGCGCCGCACTCTTCAGGGACTGTCTTCGACCGGTGGCACGCGTACGGCGGCGCACCCGCACACCTCGGGATCGGACACCGAGCCGCCCTCGATGTCGCGGAACAGCCCGGACCCCGGCGAGAGCCCGAGCAGCGCGTCGGCTGCCAGGACCACGGCGGCCGCGGTGTAGCCGGAGCGCTCGTGCGGGAAGTGCCTGCGGTTGGCGAACTGCCACCCGGTCCAGTACGAGCCGTCCGCGTGCCGCAGATGCTGCACGTCGGCGAACAGCGCCCGCGCCCGCTCCCCGTCACCCAGCGCGTCGAGCGCCAGCACCAGCTCGCACGTCTCGGCCCCCGTGACCCACGGCTCGTCGGAGACGCACCGGATGCCCAGCCCCGGCACCACGAACGTGGCCCACTCGCGCTCCAGCAACTCGTACGCCCGCCGCCCGCGCACCGCGCCGCCCAGCACCGGGTAGTACCAGTCCATCGAGAAGCGGCTCTTGTCCGCGAACGCCTCGGGATGGGCAGCCAGCACGTGCGCCAGCCGGTCGGCGGCCAGCTCCCAGTGCGGCTGCGGGTCCTTCAGCCGCTCGGCGAGCAGCACGCCGCAGCGTAACCCGTGGTGGATGGAGGAGCACCCCGTGAGCAGCGCGTACGTGGCGGCTCTGCCGTGCGCGTCGCGCTCCCAGACGACCTCGCCCCGCTCGGTCTGCAACCCCGACACGTAGTCGAGCGCCGCCTTGACCATCGGCCAGCTCTCCTCGGTGAAGCCGCGGTCGCCGGTGACGAGGTGGTGGTGCCAGAGGCCGACGGCGGCGTAGGCGGCGTGGTTGCTCTCGCCGCCCGGCTCGGTGGGCACGTCGCCGACCAGCTTCATCGGCCAGGAGCCGTCGGGGCGCTGGTGGCGGGCCAGCCAGGCGTAGCCGCGGCGTACCGGCTCGGTGAGCCCCGCCACGGACATCGCCATCAGGCACTCGACGTGGTTCCACGCGTCGACGTGTCCTTCCGGCCAGGGCACGCCGCCGTCGTCCTGCTGGATCGCCGCGATGCTCTCGGCCGTCCGCACGACCTCCGCGCGGGAGATCATGGCTTCCTGACGTAGAGCACCACGCTCTTTCCGATGAGCGGGTTGAGCAGCGTCTCGGCGATCCTGGTGGCGGCCGGGCGCTTCATGATGTCCCAGACCAGCAGCTCGTGGTACGCCTTCGCGAGAGGGTGCTCGTCGTTGTTGACGCCGACGGCGCACTTGATCCACCAGTAGGGGGCGTGCAGGCCGTGGGCGTGGTGGTGCGGGCCGATCTCGAAGCCGGTGGACTTCAGCTTGGCCGACAGCTCGGCCAGCGTGTAGATGCGTACGTGGCCGCCGGGAGCGGTGTGGTAGTCCTCGTCCAGCGCCCAGCAGATCCGCTCGGGCAGGAAGCTCGGCACGGTGACGGCGGCCGTGCCGCCCGGCCTGAGCACACGGAAGATCTCGCGCATGGCGGTCATGTCGTCGGGGATGTGCTCCAGCACCTCGGCCGCGATGACGCGGTCGAAGGCGCCGTCCTCGAATGGCATGTCCAGCGCCGTGCCCTGGACGGTCTGGGCGTTGGCCCCGGCCGGCACCTCGCCCGCCTTGTCCATCGCCGCGAACATGCCCGCCACGCCGTCCAGCTCCGACTGGTCCATGTCGAACGCGGTCACGTCCGCCCCGCGGCGCAGCACCTCGAAGGCGTGCCGCCCGCCGCCGCAGCCCAGGTCGAGCACGCGTACGCCGGGTCCCACGGGAAGGCGGGCGAAGTCCACCGTCAGCACTGGTTGCCTCTCCTCTTGCGGTTCTCGATGGCCTCGTGGTAGGCGTCGACGGTCCGCTTGGCCACGACGTGCCAGGTGTAGCGCTCCATGACGCGGTCGTATCCGGCCCGCCCCACCCGCTCGCGCTCCTCGGGCGAGTCGTGCAGGCGGCGCAGCACCGCGGCCAGCTCCTCCGGGTCGCCCGGCGGCACCTGTACGGCCGCGTCGCCGACGACCTCGGGCAGCGCCCCGGTACGGCTGGCGACCAGCGGCGTGCCGCAGGCCATGTGCTCGACGGCCGGCAGCGAGAACCCCTCGTAGAGCGAGGGCACGACCGAGATCTCCGAGGTGGCGATCAGCTCGCCCAGCTCGTCGTCGGAGATGCCGTGCACGAAGCGCACCCGGTCCTGCAGAGACAGCTCCTGAACGAGCTGCTCGGTCGGGCCGCCGGGCGTGGGCCTGCTGACGACGGTGAGGTGCACGTCGCGCTCGGTGGCCAGCTTCGCCACCGCGCGCAGCAGCGTCGCCACGCCCTTCATCGGCGAGTCGGCGCTGGCCACGGCCACGATCGAGCCCTTGCGCCGCGGCTTGTCCGGGCGCGGGTGGAAGTAGCGGGTGTCCACGCCGAGCGGGATCAGCCGCAGGTTGGCCTGGGGGACGTTGAAGTCGCGGTGGATGTCGGCCAGCGACGACTCGCTGACGGTGAGGATCGGGCTCAGCCGGGGCGCGACCCTGGACTGCATCTTCACGAAGCCGTACCAGCGGCGCAGGCTCAGCCTCTTCCCGCCCTCGGCGGCCTCCAGTTCGATGCGCCGGTCCACGCTGATCGGGTGGTGGATGGTGCCGACCACGGGGAAGAGCTTCTGGATGCCGAGCAGGCCGTAGCCGAGGGTCTGGTTGTCCTGCACGACGTCGAAGTCGCCGACCCGCTTCTTCAGCTCGCGGTGGGCCCGCAGCGTGAACGTCAGCGGCTCGGGGAAGCCGGCGGTCCACATGGTGCCGACCTCTAACCAGTCGATCCAGTCGCGGTATTCGTGCAGCTTGGGCGTTCTGAACGGGTCCTCGTCGCGGTAGAGGTCGAGGCTGGGCACCTCCCGCAGGATGACGCCCTCGTCCAGCTCGGGATAGGGCTGGCCGGAGAACACCTCGACGTGGTGCCCGAGCGCGACCAGCTCGCGGCTGAGATGGCGGAGATAGACACCCTGGCCACCACAGGTGGGCTTGCTGCGGTAGGACAGAAGCGCGATCCGCAGCGCACGATCCCGCACGGACACCCCTTTCTCCGCCGGTAGGGCCCTGAGCCGGGCGTGTACCGTGAAAGATGACCTTAGTCCGAGAAGGCTACCATTCGGTAGGTCGGCTGGAATTGTTCACAATGACCGCTATAGGTCGTGCGAACTGCGACGTTGCCGTGACCGAGCGTGGTTCGGTGGAACGTGTTCTATGCGGCTTGGTGCCTCACCGCACTGCTTAGCTGTACATTCCCGTCCCAAAGGGATGGGGTAGGCGAAAGTTGGAGGACCCCTTGGCCAGGCGCGCTCTGATCACCGGCATCACCGGCCAGGACGGTTCCTACTTGGCGGAGCACCTCCTTGAGCAGGGGTACGAGGTGTGGGGGCTGGCCCGCGGGCAGGCGAACCCGCGCGTGTCCCGCATGCGCAAGCTGCTGACGGACGTCCGGGTGGTCCGCGGTGACCTGCTGGACCAGGGGTCGCTGATCTCGGCTGTGGAGCGGGTCCAGCCGGACGAGGTGTACAACTTGGGGGCTATCTCGTTCGTGCCCATGTCGTGGGAGCAGGCCGAGCTCACGGCCGAGGTGACCGGGATGGGCGTCCTGCGGATGCTCGAGGCCATCCGTGTGTGCTCGGGCGTGTCACGGGGCGGGGACTCGGCCGGACAGATCCGCTTTTATCAGGCTTCGTCGTCCGAGATGTTCGGACAGGTCAGCGAGACGCCCCAGACCGAGCGCACCGCCTTCCACCCCCGCTCGCCGTACGGGGTGGCCAAGGCGTACGGGCACTTCCTGACGCAGAACTACCGTGAGTCGTACGGGATGTTCGCGGTGTCCGGGATCCTGTTCAACCACGAGTCGCCGCGCCGCGGGGCCGAGTTCGTCACCAGGAAGGTCTCGCTCGGGGTGGCCCGGATCAAGCTGGGGCTGGCCACGGAGCTGCGGCTGGGGAACCTGGAGGCGCGGCGCGACTGGGGGTTCGCGGGCGACTACGTCAAGGCCATGCACCTGATGCTGCGGGCCGCCGCCCCCGAGGACTACGTGATCGGCACCGGGCGGATGAAGTCGGTCAGGGAGCTGGTGGCGGCCGCCTTCAGCGCGGCGGGCCTCGACTGGGAGCGGTACGTGGTGACCGACACGGCCCTGCACCGGCCGGCCGAGGTGGACCTGCTGTGCGCCGACCCGAAGAAGGCGCGGGCGCAGCTCGGGTGGGAGCCACGGGTGTCGTTCGACGAGCTGGTGGCCATGATGGTCGAGTCGGACCTGCGGCTGCTCACCGACGGCGGCGACCCCCACGACGACGACTCCTGGCCCTGACCTCCCTCGCCCTCTCTTGCGCCTGCCGTGTCCGGCTCCGCTGTGACGTTCATGGCCGGGTCGCGCGGCGGTAGGCGCCGGGCGTCAGGCCGAAGTAACGGGTGAACCAGCGGGTCAGATGGCTCTGGTCGGCGAAGCCCGCCCGGACGGCCGCCTCCGCGATGGGGCTGCCGGAGGCGATGAGCGCGCGGGCCGCTCTGAGGCGGAGCTGGCGCTGGTAGTCGCTGGGCGGCAGGCCGTACGCGGCGTGGAAGGCGCGGTAGACGGCGTACCGGCTGGTCCCGGTCTCGCGGGCGAGGTCGTCGACGGTCACGTCGTCCGTGAGGTGGTCGTGGAGGAGCTCCCTCACCCGTCCGGCCACCGTCTCAGGCCCGGAACCCTCGTCCGCCCTCATGATCGGGGACGCGGCCGCCCGCCGTACGATGCTCGCGACGGTGGCGGTGAGCAGCTCGTCGCGGCGCAGGGCGGTGGTGCGGCCGTCGAGGAGCGCGGTGTGCAGCGCCCGCAGGGCGCCCGCGAGTGCCGGGTCGGCCACCACCGGGTCCGTGAAGAGCGGCAGCCCGGCAGGCCGGCCTGACGCGTCTCTCAGGGCGTCGGCGACCAGCTCGGGGCCGATGTGGACGATCCGGTAGGTGAAGCCGCGCGGGTCGGTGGCGTGGCCGTCGTGGGGGTCGTCCGGGTTGAAGGCCATCACCATGCCCGCCGCGCTGGTGTGCCCCGAGCCCCGGCAGGTGAACGACTGCGCGCCGGTCTCCGTGACGCCGAAGGAGTACGTCTCGTGGCTGTGCCGGTGGTAGACGTGCCGCTCGAAGTGGGCGTACATGGCCTCCAGCGGCCGGTCGGGCGACCGCCAGTAGCTGGTCCAGTCATGCGCCATCCCTTCATTGTGGCCGCCGTATTGACAAAGAGGATTTTTACGTAAAGGATTGTTTTTGCGATGAGAGACGTCCTGTACCTCGAAGAGATCGAGCAGGCCGAGGCCCTGCTCAAGCCGCAGCGCGTGGAAGTGCTGCGGCAACTGGCCGAACCACGTACGTGCTCGGAGGTGGCCGAACGACTCGGCCAGACTCCGCAGCGGGTCTACTACCACGTCAAGCGGCTGGTGGAGGCCGGGCTGGTGGACCTCGTGGCCGAGCGCAAGGTGCGCGGCATCAGCGAGGGCATCTACCAGGCCGGCGCGCGGTCGTACTGGCTGTCGCCGCGCCTGGTGGGCCGCATCGGGCTGCGCCGGGCACGCGACGAGCTGAGCCTCGGCTACCTCCTCGACCTCATGGAGGAGGTCCAGGCCGACATCGCGGCGCTCGACAGGACAGCGCCCGAGCTGCCGTCGATCGGACTGTCCGGGGAGATCCACGTGCGTCCGGAGAACCGCCAGGAGTTCCTGAACGAGCTGCAGACCATGCTGCAGGACCTGTTCACCCGTTACGGAGGGGACCAGGGCGACGCCTTCAAGCTGGCCGTCGCCTGCTACCCCAAGACCGAGCAAGAGCCCAGAGGAGAGCAAGACCATGACTGAGCCCCTGATCATCCATGCCCGCATCCCCGCGCCGCTCAAGCAGGTGCGCCAGGCCCTGACCGACCCCGAGAGCATGCGGATCTGGCTGGCCGAGCACGTCGAGGTGGAGCTGCCCGACCGTTTCGGCTTCTGGGGGCGTACGACGCCGGAGGGTGACGCGCCCCACCAGCGCCTGCTGCACGCCGACGAGCGTTCGGTGCGCTTCGCCTGGCTGCTCGACGGTGAGGAGACGACCACCGAGATCGCGCTGGCGCCGGAGGGCGACGACGTGACGCTCGTGACCCTGTCGCAGACGCACTTCGACTTCCAGGACGTCATCACGGGCAAGAGCATCCGGGGAGTGCTGCAGACGTACTGGTGCCAGGTGCTGACCATCCTGGCCGAGCACCTGGAGGGCCGCGTGCTGACGCCCATGCAGGACTTCACCTCGACGGACCTGAGCGTCACGGTCGAGATCGAGGCGTCGCCGTCGGAGGTGTTCAAGTCGATCACCGACTCCGAGGCGGTGACGAAGTGGTTCGGCTACCCGATCGAGATCGAGCCGTTCGTGGGCGGGCGCTTCGCGATGGGCGGCCTGGACAACAACCCCGACCCGGCGAAGGTGCTGGAGCTCGTGCCCGACCGCAAGTTCGCCGTGGGCTGGGGCGGCCCGGGCGTCGGCACCTGGGAGCTGGAGGGGTCCGGTGGGAAGACGCGGCTGACCTTGGTCCAGAGCGGTTTCGACGAGTCGCGGCCTCCGTACGCGGCGTGGGGCGGATTCCTGTCGGGCGTCGCGGAGCTGCGGCGCTACCACGAGGTGCCCGACTGGAAGCCGGTCGTCGTGGCGTAGGCGCACGAGCGTTCAAGACCTGGCGGGGGCGGGGCGGGGAGGCTGGTCGCCATGCGTTTCGACACCAAGATCGGCATCGTGGTCCGGTCGGATCTGGCCGCATGGCAACGCCTCAACGTCACCGCCTTCCTCGCCAGTGCCGTGGCGGGTGGGGTGCCGTCCGTCATGGGGGAGCCGTACGGGGACGGGTCGGGGAACACGTACCTGCCGATGTTCGGACAGCCCGTGGTCATCTATGAGGGTGACCTGGAGGCGTTGCGGGTCGTTCGGGAGAAGGCCGTGGGGCGGGGGATGGACGTGGCCGTCTACATCGAGGAGATGTTCAAGACGGGGAACGACGAGGACAACCGGGCTGCGGTGCGGGCGGTGGGGGCTGAGGAGATGGGGCTGGTGGGGGTGGCCGTACATGGGGGGAAGAACGCGGCCGACAAGGTCCTCAAGGGCCTGCGCCTCCACCCCTGACCACCCTGCGACAGCCCACCTCGCCCATCCCGCACGGGTGCCGCACAACACCGCCCATCCCGTACGTACGTCGCACGGCACCGCCTGCGCCGGACGGATCGCCGCCGCCATCCCCGCACGAACTGGCCCGCCCATCCCCTCGCGGCACCGCCCGCTCCCGCACGGACCGCCCCTGCGCGGTGCTGCCCGCCTCCGCACGGACCGACCCGCCCATCTCCTGCGCGGCGCCGCCGGAACGGACCATGGCCGCACAGCCTCACCCCGCACATCTACGGCCCGACATGCCTTCGACGCCACCTCCGACTTCGTCGCCAGGCGGAGCCTCTGCCAAAGAAATCTCCGTCACCTGCTGCTCAGGCTGCCCACACTTCAGGGACGGGGCCTGACCGTTGTCCACAGAACCCCGTTCGGCTCACCCGCGTCCTGCCCAACCTCAGGATCCTTACGGCCATGAACCACTCGCTCCCAACACCCCCCTCCCTGAGCACCACCCCGGCAGCCGCGTCCGACCCCCAATGCCCGCCCCAGCCTTCGCCCCCCACCCTCCCGCCAGGGCCCACCGACCCACCCGCTTCCCGCACTACCACCACTCCACCACCGACGCCGGATCCACCCTCTACGCGCACCGCCCCACCACCACCACCACCACCGGCTCCCGCCCGGTCCCTCGCCTGCACCACGCCACCACCGCCCACTGACATACCGTCCAGCGGCGCAGTTCCCCGGCCAGGACCCGCCCTGCCACCAACCGACCCGATCTCACCGCGAACGCCCCCGGCCGGCACGGTCTCACCGCGAACGCCGCAGCCCGGCACGGCCTTGCGAACGCCGCCGACGGGCACGGTTTCACCGCGAACGCCTCCTACCGGCACGGTCTCGGCACGAACGCCACCGACTGGCACGGCAGCACGCCCACCGTCACCGACTCCACCGTCACCGACTCCACCGTCACCGACTCCACCGTCACCGATTCCGGCGTCACCGATTCCGGCGTCACCGATTCCGGCGTCACCGATTCCGGCGTCACCGAATCCACCATCACCACCAACCCCATCATCACAACGCCCATCCAGGCCCGGACCTCAGCAGTCACCCGGTGGCCATCCCTCGGCCTTGCCTCCATCCCTGGTCGAGCGGGCCCGCCGCGTGACCGCTGCCGTCCCGCAGGCGGTCGCCTGCCGTCAGACGGCGGCTCACATCTGGGGCCTCCAGGTTCTCCCCACCCCTGAGGCCGATTGGCCCGTCGAGGTGATCGCCCCCGGCCACCTCGCGTTCCCCGACTGCGTCACCTACGTGTGGCCGACCGCCCTTCCCGACGAGGACGTCACCGATCACCGGGGCGTCCGCATCACCACCATGGCCCGCACAGCCCTCGACTGCGCCCGATGGCTCCCGCGCATGGACGCCGTCGCAGCCCTCGACCAGTTCGCCCGCAGGGGCGTCGACCTCGAAGCTCTGTGGCGCCGCCCGTTCAACACCTGGAGCCTGCGCGACACCCTCAGCCTCGCCGACAGCGGGGCCGCCTCACCCAGGGAGAGCTGGCTCAGGGTCATCCTCGTGGACGGCGGCCTCCCCAGACCCACCACCCAGATCAGGGTGGAGCTGGGAGCCGACCGGTTCGCGTACCTCGACATGGGCTGGGAGGAGTTCAAGGTCGCGGTGGAATATGACGGACGGGAACATCACACCTCCATGCCCGACCAGCAGCGCGACGCGGACCGCCGGGACGAGCTACGGCGGCGAGGCTGGCGCGTGATCGCCGTTCGGAGAGACGTCATCCCCGCCCAGATCGCCGACCTCCTCCACCACGTGGCAAACGCCCTGATCGAGCGCGGCTGGCAACCGGGTCCGCAGCGTACGATCCGGATCCTCTCCCGCATACGCGCGGCCCGCCGCAGGTCCCGCTTCCGATTACCCCTCACCTGCTCTGGAGCCCGACCTGTCCCTGCCGCAGCCCGCATACCGTCGTGCCCCCTGCAGCACCACCGCACGGCCTCACCACTGTCGTGTGGCGCAACCCTGGCCTCCACGCGCGACGAGAGCCGACTCTCGCAGGTAAGTCTCAGCACAATGGGCGATCTGGTCTCGCCTCCAGCCCTTTGGAGGCTGGGGCCGGGAATCTGGGCGGCATCGGTCCCAGCGTCAGCTCCATTAACGAAGCGCGCGCCCATATCTTCGGGAGACGCACGCCCGTCCCGTTCGGCAGGCACGCGCACGTCCCGTTCGGGAGACGTGCTCCCGTCCCGTTCGAGGCGCGCCCACGTCCAGTTCAGGAGACGTACGCCCGTCCCGTTCGGGAGACGCGTGCACGTAACGTTCGGGAGGCGTGTGTTCGCAAATCTTCGGGAGGCGCGCGCTCGGATGTTCCGGAAGCATGCGCCTGTGCGCTTCGCGAATTCATCGTCCTGCGAGCGCGTTGTCAGTCGTGGGCAGTCGTGGGCAGTCGTGGGCAGTCGTGGGCAGTCGTGGGCGGCAGTGGGCGGCAGCGGGCCGAGACATGCGGACACATGGCAGGCCGGTGGCAGTGATCGGTCGTCGCCATGCTCCTGCGGTCGCTGTGCCGCCTGTGACCCCCGCGTCCGCTCTGTCCGCGTCCGCTCTGTCCGCGTCCGCTCTGTCCGCGTCCGCTCTGTCCGCGTCCGCTCTGTCCGCGTCCGCTCTGTCCGCGTCCGCTCTGTCCGCGTCCGCTCTGTCTGTGGTCGGCGCGGACGTGCCCAGGTTGGTGTGGCTGGATGCGCTGTGCGGCGTCGGTGCCGGGTTGGGCTCCGCTCACTCACGTCAGCCGATGGTGACGGGCAGTTCTTTGATGCCGTTGATGAAGTTCGAGCGCAGTCGTCGGGCGTCACCTGTCTGCTGGAGGCGTGGGTAGCGGCGCGCCAGTTGCTCGAACAGGATCCTGAGCTCCAGCTTGGCCAGGTGGTTGCCGAGGCAGAAGTGCGGACCGCCGCCGCCGAAGCCGATGTGGGGGTTGGGGTCGCGGCCGATGTCGAAGACCTCGGCGTCAGGGAAGACGGAGACGTCGCGGTTGGCGGAGGCGTAGAAGACCACGACCTTGTCGTTCGCCTTGATCTCCTGCCCGCCCAGCACCTGGTCGGTCGTGGAAGTGCGGCGGAAGAGGTTCACGGGTGAGACCCAGCGGACGATCTCGTCTGCCGCCGTCTTCGCCAGGGTGGGGTCGGCGACGAGGCGGTTCCACTGGTCGGGGTGCTCGAAGAGGGCGAGCATGCCGCCTGAGGCCGCGTTGCGGGTGGTCTCGTTGCCGGCTACCACCAGAAGGAGGACGAAGAGGTCGAACTCGTTCTCGTCGAGCGTTTGGCCGTGCTCGTCCGGCTGGAGGAGTTTGGTGACGATGTCGTTCTTGGGGTTGGCCTTGCGCTTGGCGGCGAGCTGGTTGGCGTAGGCGTAGACCTCCATGGCGGCGCCCGAGCCCTCTTCCGGGTTCGCGGCGTAGTCGGGGTCCTGGGCGCCGATCATGCGGTTCGACCAGTTGAACAACTTGTCGCGGTCGGACACCGGGGCCCCGAGCAGTTCGCAGATCACGTAGAGAGGCAGGGGCGCGGCGACTTCGGTGACGAAGTCGATCTCGCCGGTCAGTTTGTCGAGGAGGTCGTCGCAGATGCCACGGATGTGATCTTCGAGTGCGCTGATCGTACGTGGGGTGAAGCCTCGGTTGACCAGGGAGCGTCGCCTGGTGTGCTCCGGCGGGTCCTGGTTGAGCATCATGTGGCGTTGCAGCGCGACCTGGTCTTCGGCCATTTCGTCGAAGAGGGCGAGCCTACGGTGGGAGGAGAAGAGCTCGGAGTGCCGCGAGACGTGCACGACATCCTCGTAGCGGGTCACGGCCCAGAACCCGGGCTCGCCCTCGTGCCAGTGGACGGGGGAGTTCGTGCGCAGCCAGGCTAGCTGGTCGTGGGGTGGTCCAGCGGTCGCGTATAGGTCCCTGTCGACGAGGTCGATATGCACCCGGAGTCACCCCTTGATCTAACGCTTGGTTAGCTGCTGTTGAAACGTGTTCTATTACGTGACTGTACGGTCGTCAAGGACAGGTCTCCGGCACCCTGACCTTCGTCTCCCGCATAGGTCTCACCGTCTCTCCTGTATGTCCCGGGTCTTCCGCGTATGTCCGCCGCTTCCCGTTCGCGTATCTGCCGTTTCCCGCGTGCGTCCGCCGTCCCGTGTGCGTCCGCCGTTTCCCGTGTCCGTTCGCCATCTCGTGTGCGTTCGCCGTTTCCCGTGCGTAGCCGTCGTTTCCCGTGTGCGTCCGTCGTCTCATGTGTGTCTGCCGTCTCCTGTGCCTGCCGGCTCCTCTGTGTCCGCTCTCCCAGTCGGCTGCTCGGATACCGGGCCGGGTCCTGTGCCGTGCGCTCCTTGCATCGCGCGTTGTCCTGGCTGTGTTCGTTCTCTCGGCTGGGTGCTTGGGCTCTTGTCGTTCTCGGTCAGGACTCGGGGGTGGTGTCGTGGGGGGTGTGTGCTCTCGCGTTGTGGGCTTTGCTCGGGCTCGTGTGGCGGGCGTCTCGCGTTGGGTTGCGCGCATTCTCGGTGGGTCCTTACGTGGCTAGCTCGGTGTGGGGGTGCCTGGTCGGCTCCGGGTGGGCGGGGCTGGTTGGTGGTCAGGTTTCGTCTGGGTGTCGTCCGATGTTTTCGAGGATGTGCTTTCAGGAGTGTGGACGGAGTCGTCGGGACGGTTAAGTGGGTTCACAGGTGGCGGATCGGCGTCGAGGTGTCTTTCGAGGTCACGGATCGGATGTATCCGTCACGGCACCCTTGACATGCTCCGCCTCACGGCACGAGCATCGAGAGACAAGACATCCGATGTATATGAGAAGGATGCGGTGTGAAGCTGCTGCGAGTAGGACCCGTCGGTCAGGAGCGACCGGTGGTCATGGACGACGCCGGTAACCTGCGCGACATCGGAGAGCCTGAGATCGACGGGGCTTTCCTCGCCTCCGGGGGAGTGGCGCGCGTTCGTGACGCGCTCGGGCGCGGTTCCCTGCCCGTTGTCGAGGCCGAAGGGCTGCGGATCGGCGCTCCGATCGCGCGTCCGGGGAAGATCGTTTGCATCGGTCTGAACTTCAGCGATCACGCCGCCGAGTCCGGTGCAGCAGTGCCTGCCGAGCCCGTCGTGTTCATGAAGGCGAGCAACACCGTGGTCGGCCCGTACGACGAGGTGCTCGTGCCTCGGGGCAGTGTGAAGACCGACTGGGAGGTGGAGCTGGCCATCGTGATCGGGCAGGAGGCCCGCTACCTCGGCAGCCGGGAGGAGGCGTTCGGCGTGATCGCCGGGTACGCGATCTCCAACGACGTCTCCGAGCGCGAGTTCCAGCTCGAACGCGGTGGGCAGTGGGACAAGGGCAAGTCGTGCGAGACGTTCAACCCGATCGGTCCGTGGCTGGTGACGACCGACGAAGTGGGCGACCCGCAGAGTCTGGCCATGCGCCTGTGGGTGAACGGTGAGCTGCGTCAGAACGGTGACACCAAGAACATGATCTTTGATGTCGCGGAGGTCGTGCGGTACCTGAGCCAGTTCATGGTGCTGGAGCCCGGCGATGTGATCAACACCGGCACCCCGGCCGGGGTGGCCATGGGGATACCGGGGCAGCCGTACCTGCGGGCCGGTGACGTGGTGGAGCTGGAGATCGAAGGGCTGGGGCGGCAGCGGCAGACGGTGGGGCAGGCATGACGGCGACGGGACACGGCGACACCGGCCCGGCGGCCGGTCGTGATGATGCCGGTTCGGTGGCCAGTAGTGGTGACGCTGGTCCGGTGGCCGGTGGTGGTGACGCCGGTTGGGTGGCTGGTGGTGACGCCGGTTGGGTAGCCGGGCGGGGTGATGCTGGGGCGGCAGCCGGGCACGGTGGTGCCGATTCAGTGGCCGGGCGCGGTGGCGCCGGCTCGGCGGCCGAGCTTGGTGACGCTGGCCCGGTGGCTGAGCTTGGTGACGCTGGCCCGGTGGCGGGGCCGGGCGAGACGGGTTCGGTGGTGGGGCGGAGTGAGGCTGGGTCTGTGGGTGCGGGCGGTGTCATGGGCGCGGGTGCGGCGGCTCCGGTGAACGGCGCGGTGGCGTACCGGATTGTCGGGATGGAGACGCATGACGTGCGGTTCCCGACCTCGCGGGAGCTCGACGGCTCCGACGCGATGAATCCGGACCCCGACTACTCGGCCGCGTACGTGGTGCTCAAGACCGATGACGGGTATGAGGGGCACGGCTTCGCGTTCACGATCGGGCGTGGCAACGACATCCAGACGACGGCCATCAGCGCGCTCGAACCGTACGTGATCGGCAAGACGGTCGAGGATCTCGGCACCCTCTACAAGGCCATGGTCAACGACTCGCAGTTGCGCTGGCTGGGGCCGGAGAAGGGCGTCATGCACATGGCGATCTCCGCCGTGGTCAACGCTCTGTGGGATCTGAAGGCCAAGCGCGCGGGCAAGCCGTTGTGGCGGTTGCTGTCGGACATGTCGCCCGAGGAGATCGTCGAGCTCATCGACTTCCGGTACCTGAGCGACGCGCTCACCAAGGACGAGGCCCTGCAGATCCTGAAGCGGCAGGAGAGCGGCAAGGCCGAGCGAGCCGGGCGGCTGAAGGAGATCGGCTACCCGGCCTACACGACCTCCCCCGGCTGGCTCGGCTACGACGACGAGAAGTTGCGGCGGCTCTGCAAGGAGGCCATCGAGCAGGGGTTCGGGCAGATCAAGCTCAAAGTCGGCGCCGACCTCGAGGACGACCGGCGGCGGTTCAGGGTGGCGCGCGAGGTGTGCGGGGACGACTTCCCGATCGCGATCGACGCCAACCAGCGCTGGGACGTCGGCTCCGGGATCGAGTGGATCAACGCGCTGCGCGAGTTCCGGCCGCACTGGGTCGAGGAGCCCACCAGCCCGGACGACGTGCTCGGCCATGCCACCATCGCCAGGGGCATCCACCCCATCCCGGTGGCGACCGGCGAACACGTCCAGAACCGCATCGTGTTCAAGCAACTCCTGCAGGCCGAGGCCGTCTCCTTCGTGCAGATCGACTCCGCCCGCGTCGGCGGCGTCAACGAGAACCTGGCGATCCTGTTGCTGGCGGCCAAGTTCGGCGTGCCGGTGTGCCCGCACGCGGGCGGCGTCGGGCTGTGCGAACTGGTGCAGCACTTGTCGATGTTCGATTATGTGGCGGTGACCGGGACGATGGACGGCCGCGTGATCGAGTACGTCGACCACCTCCACGAGCACTTCGTCGACCCGGTCGTCATCCGTGACGGGCGGTACGTGGCACCGTCCGCGCCGGGGTTCAGCGCGGAAATGCGTCCGGAATCGATCGCCGCCCATGCCTTCCCCGGCGGAGAGGTCTGGAGGGCGAGCGAATGATCAGCCGATCCCAGGCCGGTCCTGGGCCGCCCGAGGCCGTGCGCCTGAGTGGTGTGTCCCGTGGTGGGCGTCGGCGGGAGGCCGTACGCGGGAGCGGGAGGCTCCGTGGCGGGCGAGAGCCGGAGGCGCTGTGCTCGGGCGGTGGGTCGTGCGATGGGGCCAAAGGTGCTGTGTCCGGGCGGTGGGTCCTGCGATGGGGCCAAAGGTGCTGTGCTCGGGCGGTGGGTCCTGCGATGGGGCCGGAGCCGCTGTGTCCGGGCGGTGGGTCGTGCGATGGGCGGGAGTTGGAGGTCGTGCTCGTGAGCAGTCGGTTCGTTGACAGGCAGGTTCTGGAGGGTAGCGGATGAGCGAGGAACGTACGAGTCTGAAGGCGGTCGTCACCGGTGGAGGCTCAGGGATCGGGCTGGCCGCGGCCACCGCGCTCGCCGCACGCGGCATGACGGTTGCCTGTCTCGACCTCAACCCGCCCGGCGAGCCCTTCATCGGGATCAAGGCCGACGTCACCGACGACGCGCAGGTACGTGCCGCGGTGGCCGAGGCGGCCGAGCGGCTGGGCGGCATCGACGTGCTGGTGAACAACGCCGGTATCGGTGCGCAGGGCACCATCGAGGACAACCCGGACAGCGAATGGCATCGGGTGTTCGACGTCAACGTGCTCGGCATGGTCCGGGTGTCGCGGGCGGCGTTGCCGTACCTGAGGGAGTCCGAGCACGCCGCGATCGTGAACACCTGCTCGATCGCGGCCACCGCCGGGCTGCCGCAGCGGGCGCTCTACAGCGCTACCAAGGGTGCGGTGTTGTCGCTGACGCTCGCCATGGCCGCGGACCACATCCGCGAGGGCATCCGCGTCAACTGCGTCAATCCGGGCACCGCCGACACCCCGTGGGTCGCCAGGCTGCTGGACGCGGCCGACGACCCCGAGGCGGAGCGGGCGGCGCTCAACGCGAGGCAGCCGATGGGCCGCCTGGTCAGTGCGGAGGAGGTGGCGGCGGCGATCGCCTACCTCGCCGGCCCGGAGGCCGGCTCGACCACCGGGACGGCGATCGCAGTAGACGGCGGTATGCAAGGACTCCGGCTCAGACCGGCCAAGTGAGCCGGACCGGCCTGGCCCCGGCCGGACCTGGCCTGCTGCTGGATCCCGATCGGGTTTGTCGAGCTGACCGGGTTGGTTGAGCCCGATCGGGCCGGTTGAGCTTGATCGTCCCGTTGGGCTCGGTCTGGCTCGATCGCTGGGGTCGGTCTGGCTCGGCTGGTGTCCGATCGTCCCGCTGATGCCCGACCGGCCTGCTGGTGTCCAACCTGGCGTTGGGCCCAACGGGATCGAGTCGGACGGCATCGGGCCGATCGGGGATCGGGTCGGGCAGTGATTGGACTGGTCAGTGATTGGGCCGGGCAGTGATTGGGCCGGGCAGTGATTGGGCCGGGCAGTGATTGGGCCGGGCAGTGATTGGGCTGATCAGGGATCGGGTCGATCGGGTATCGGGTCGGGCAGGGATCGGGTCGATCGGGTATCGGGCCGGGCAGGGATCGGGCCGATCGGGTATCGGAGCGGACAGGTTTCGGGCTTGGCCGGTTGAGGTTTGCGCCAACCGAAAAAGGAAGGTAACCCCCCAAATGAAGTTCGGACGGGCGGTCGCGGCAGCGGCCCTCTTCACGGTTGTCACCGCGTGTGGCTCGGGTACCACGACGGCGGCAGGAGGAGGCGGCGGCGGGAAGGTCGGCATCGATCATCCCCGCGCCGACTCCGATTTCTGGAACTCCTACATCAAGTACGTCCCGCAGATGGCCGGCGAGCTCAAGGTGGAGCTCATGCCCGCCACCAACTCGCAGAACGACGTGGCCAAACTGGTCAACAACGTGCAGGCGTTGATCGGCCAGGGCGCCAAGGTCATCGTCATGGCCCCGCAGGACACCGGCGCCATAGCCAACACGCTCCAGCAACTGGAGAACAAGAAGATCCCCGTCGTCACCGTCGACACCCGGCCGGACAAGGGCAAGGTCTACATGGTCGTACGCGCCGACAACCGCGCGTACGGCACCAAGGCGTGCGAGTTCCTCGGCGAGAAGCTCGGCGGCAAGGGCAAGGTCGTGCAGCTCCAGGGCGCGCTCAGCTCGATCAACGGCCGTGACAGGTCGGAGGCGTTCCTGGAGTGCATGCAGACCAAGTTCCCGGGGATCACGGTGTTCAGCGAGCCGACCGAGTGGGAGGGCAGCAAGGCGGCGTCCATGCTGCAGACCCGCCTGGAGCAGAACCCCGACGTCAAGGGCGTCTACATGCACGCGGGCGGCGTGCACCTCGCCCCCACGTTGCAGGTGCTCAAGCAGAAGGGCCTGCTGGTCCCGCCCACCGATCCGAAGCACGTCTTCGTGGTCTCGAACGACGGCATCCCGCAGGAGTTCGAGGCGATCCGCAAGGGTGACATCGACGCCACGGTGTCGCAGCCGGCCGACCTGTACGCCAAGTACGCCCTGTACTACGCCAAGGCCGCGGCCGAGGGCAAGACGTTCAAGCCGGGCCCGACCGACCACGGCAGCACGATCATCCAGCTCCCGAACGGCCTGGAGGACCAGCTCCCCGCGCCGCTCGTGACCAAGGAGAACGTGGACGACCAGGCTCTCTGGGGCAACCAGGTCAAGTAGATGAGCATTCACGTTGAAGCCCGAAATGTCGTCAAGCGCTTCGGTCCGACCACCGCGCTGAACGGCGCGGAGATCGCGATCGCGGAAGGCGAGACCCACGCGCTCGTCGGCAGGAACGGCGCGGGGAAGTCCACCCTGGTGTCGATCCTCACCGGGCTCCAGCGGCCCGACGCGGGCGAGGTGCGGTTCTCGGGAGAGGCCGCACCCGCCCTCGCCGACCGCGACGCCTGGCGGCAGCGCGTCGCCTGCGTCTACCAGAAGTCCACGATCATCCCGGCGCTGACGGTCGCCGAGAACCTGTTCCTCAACCGCCAGTCCGACAAGGGCCGGATCAACTGGCGGGCGCTGCGGGCCAGGGCGCGTGAACTGCTCGACACGTACGAGGTGGACGTGGACGCGCAGGCGCTGGCCGGTGACCTGAGCGTCGAGCAGCGCCAGCTCGTGGAGATCGCCCGCGCGCTGTCGTTCGGGGCCCGGTTCATCATCCTCGACGAGCCGACCGCCCGCCTCGACGGCCCGGCCATCGAGCGGCTGTTCGCGCGCATGCGGTCGCTGCGCGAGCAGGGCGTCACCATGATGTACATCTCCCACCACCTCGACGAGGTCTACCAGATCTGCCAGACCGTCACGGTCTTCCGCGACGCCCGGCACGTCACGACCAGGGCGGTCGCCGACCTCCCGCACGACGAACTGGTGGCCGCGATGACGGGCGAGGCCACGGCCGCGTACGAATCGCGCGTGCGCACGCCCGGCGACCGGCTGGTGCTGGAGGGCACGGGCCTCACGCTGGCGGGCCGCTACACCGACGTCGACCTCTCCGTCAGGTCGGGCGAGGTCGTCGGCCTAGCCGGCTCCGCGAGCAGCGGCAAGGTCGGCCTGGCCGAGACCCTGGTCGGGCTGCGCAGGGCCGACACCGGCACGGTCGCGGTCAACGGCGCCCGGGTCAGGCCCGGCGACGTGCCCGCGGCGATGCGGGCCGGGCTCGGGTTCGTCCCTGAAGACCGCCACCACGAGGGTTTCGTCCCGCTGCTCTCGGTCGGGGAGAACGCCACGTTCCCGATCGCACGCAAGCTCGGCCGGTTCGGCGTGGTCTCTCCGTCCAGGCGGCGTGCCAAGGCGGAGGAGATGATCGAATCCCTCGACATCAAGACGGAAGGGCCCGACCAGCCGGTCGGAGACCTGTCGGGGGGCAATGCGCAGAAGGTGGTGTTCGCCCGCGCGCTGGTGGACGACCCGACCGTGCTCGTGGTGATCAACCCGACCGCGGGCGTCGACGTCAAGGCCAAGCAGGCGCTCCTCGGCGCCGTCGAGGACGCGGTCGAACGCGGCGCCGGGGCCGTGGTGGTCTCCGACGAGCTCGACGACCTGCGGATCTGCGATCGGGTGCTGGTGATGTTCCACGGCCGGGTCGTCAAGGACGTGCCGCGTGGCTGGACCGACCACGAGCTCGTGGCCGTGATGGAAGGCATAGAAGATTGACCACATTGACGGCGCCGGCCCCCCGGGCGCGGCTGGCCAGGTTCCGTGACCTGACGCTCGTACCGGTGATCGTGCTCCTGCTCGTCGTGGGCGCGTTCCTGGACCCGACGTTCCTGACCGCGGGCAACCTGACGAACGTGCTCCAGCAGCAGGCCGCGATCTCGCTGCTCGTACTGGCCGAGGCGATGATCCTGATCGCCGGCAAGTTCGACCTGTCACTGGAGTCCACGGTCGGCACCGCCCCGGCCATCGCGGTGATGCTGGTGGTCCCGGTCACGGCGGGCGGGTTAGGCATCGGGCTGCCGGGGACGCTGGTGATCCCGCTGGCCCTGCTCGTCGGGGCGGCGATCGGGGCGTTCAACGGCTTTCTGATCATCAGGTTCCAGCTCTCGGCGTTCATCGTGACGCTGGCGATGCTGATCATCGTGCACGGCCTCCTGCAGGGGCCGACCGAGGGCAAGACGTTGTTCCAGCTCCCCGACTCGATCCTGTACCTGGGCAGCGCCATGTGGCTGGGCCTGCCCGCGGCCGTCTGGATCGCCGGTCTGCTGTTCGCGGCGGGCATCTTCGGGCTCGGCTACCTGCGGCTCGGCCGCGCGCTCTACGCCATCGGCGGCAACCTCGACGCCGCCCGCGCCGCCGGCATCCGGGTGGACCGGGTGCTGTACGGCGTCTTCATCCTGGGCGGTACGCTGGCGGCGCTGGCCGGCATCCTGGAGACCGGACGCCTCGGAGCCATCGGCAACAACCAGGGCGTCGGCTGGATCTTCATGGTGTTCGCGGCGGCCGTCATCGGCGGCGTCAGCATGGACGGCGGCAAGGGCACGATCCTCGGCGCGCTCACCGGCGTGCTGGTGATCGGCCTGGTGCAGAACATCCTCACCCTGATCGGCGTATCGGGCTTCTGGCAGCCCGTCATCTACGGTTCGATCATTCTCGTCGCCCTGATGATCAGCCGGATCGCGGGCGGAAAGGCACAAGATTGATGGAACGGATCGACCTGCCCCGGCACGGCTTCGGCGGCGCCCCGATCGGCAACCTGTACGACGCGGTCACCGACGAGCAGGCCCGCGCCACGCTCGACGCCGCCTGGGAGAGCGGGGTCCGCCTGTACGACACCGCGCCCCACTACGGGCTCGGCCTGTCGGAGCGGCGCGTGGGCGCGGCCCTGGCCGGTCGCTCCGGCTACGTGCTGTCCACGAAGGTCGGGCGGCTGCTGCGGCCCAAGGCGTCCGGTGGCGAGCGCGACGACCAGGGCTTCGACGTTCCTGGGGACCTGGAGCGGGTGTGGGACTTCTCGGGTGACGGCGTCCGTACGTCGCTCGACGAGTCGCTGGCCCGCCTCGGCCTCCCGGCTGTGCACGTCGCCCTCATCCACGATCCCGATGAGCACGTGGACCAGGCGATCTCGGAGGCGTACCCGGCCCTGGCCGAGTTGAGGGCCGAGGGGCGGGTGCACGCGATCGGCGTCGGCATGAACCAGTGGCAGACTCCGCTGCGCTTCGTCCAGGAGACCGACATCGACATCGTCATGCTCGCGGGCCGCTACACTCTGCTCGACCAGTCGGGCCTGCCGCTCCTGGAGGAGTGCGTACGGCGCGGGGTCAGGGTGCTGGCGGCGGGCGTCTTCAACAGCGGCATCCTGGCCACGCACGAGCCGTCGGGCACTTACAACTACCAGCCCGCCCCGGCGTCGCTCGTGGACCGGGCCGCCAGGATCGCCGCCGTGTGCGAGCGCCACGGCGTCACGCTGCCCCAGGCGGCCATGGCCTTCCCGCTGCGCCACCCGGCGGTGGCCACGATCGTCCTGGGGGCACGTACGCCGCAGGAGGTCGTGGAGAACGCCGCCGTGTGGTCCCGCCCGGTGCCCGACTCCCTCTGGGAGGACCTGCGGGCGGAAGGGCTCCTGCCGGAGAAGGCGTAACGGGATCCACCGCCGGGCAAGGCGGCGAGATGAACGCCCGGGGCCGGAGGAGGAAGGGACGCAGCAGGGGAGGAGCCCCTGCCGCCGGAGGGAGGACCGGCCGGGGTTCGAGGAGAGCAGCCACGGTCAGGGAGGCGCGCCTGCTGTCCGGGCGGGGGTGAGCGGTCGTGGTCGGGGAGGTGTCGCCCTGGTCAGGTGGGGATGAGCAGCCACGACTTCGACGGCCCCGGTGCGTACGCCGAGTCCAGCCGCTTGGCCACCACCCCCGGCAACCCCTGCTCCCGCGCCGCCCGCAGCACCGGCCCCGCCTCCCCTGGCCACGACGGGGCCGTCTGCCAGTGGGCGCCTGTCAGACCGAGCGCCTCCAGGGCCGCCCGCCGGGCCGTGTACGGTTCGGCGACCAGCGATCGCCCGTTGTCGTACAGGAGGTCGTAGAAGACGAGGAGTTCGGTGCCGCCGAGGGTGGCCACCTCCCCGTCCAGCACGGCCGAGCGGCTGCCGAACGACTCGGCCAGCCCGCGCAGCCACGGGTGCTCGCGGGCGGCGTCCGTGCGTCCCCCGTCGATGGGGACGAGGAGGCGGCGCCCGCCCCAGGCGAACTCGAAGGCGTAGGCGGCGGCGTCCTTGGGGGGCCTGGCGCGCGCGGTGGGCAGCATGGGCTCCACGGACGGGAACGGGTCGCGGACGGCCGAGCCCATCCGGTGGATCATCCAGTTCTTGTCCCGCGTCCTGAACAGCACGAACCGGCCCGCGGCCCGCTCACCGCGCAGCACGAACTTGACCTCGCGGTCCGACCACTTCTCGGTGTCGTAGGTGCCGGTGTCCCAGACGGTCATGGTGCCGCCGCCGTACTCGCCCTGCGGGATCTCGCCGTGGAAGGTGAGGTACTCCATCGGGTGGTCCTCGGTCTGCACCGCCAGGTGGTTGGTGCCGGGGTCGGCGGGCAGGCCCTTGGGGACGGCCCAGGAGACCAGCACGCCGTCGCGTTCCAGCCGCAGGTCCCAGTGCAGGGAGCGGGCGTGGTGCTCCTGGATGACGAACGCGTTCCCGCCGGGGGAGGCGGCGGCTGTCTCGGGGATGGGCTCAGGGGTACGTCCGGGGTCGCGTTTGCTCCGATATCTGCTGAGTTTGTCGGACACAACACCCGTCCTACCCGCTGCGGTCCTCCCCGATCGGCGACCAGACGCGGGCCCTGTCCATCGGGCCCTGTCCATCGGGCCCAGTCCTTGGGGCGATGTCCATCGGCCGCCGGCCCTCCTTCACCGCGTGCCCGAAGGTACCGGAGTCCTCCGACGTGTGCCCGCGCCGCCCTTCGGCCGGAGTCGCGGGGTGCGCGGTCGCGTGCCTTGCGTCAGTCGAGCTCCAGGGCTCGGCGCAGCCACGCCTCCACGCCCGCCACGTGGACGGTCGCCCACGAGCGGGCCACGTCGGCCTGGCGGGCGGCGATGGCCTCGTAGATCGCGGTGTGCTGTTCGCGCGTCTTGTCCATCGCGCCCTCCTGGGTGAGCCCCCGCCAGATCCGGGCCCGCGTGGTCGGACCCGACAGGCTCTCGATGAACGAGCACAGCACGCTGTTGCCCGAGCCCTGCGCGATCCGGTGGTGGAACTGCAGGTCGTTGGCCACCAGCTCCTCGACCGTGGGCCGCTCGGGCAGCGAATCGAGGATCACCCGCAGCTCCGCGATGTCGGCCTCGGTCATCAGCTCGGTCGCCATCGCCGTGGCGGCCGGTTCGAGGATGCGCCGGACCTCGAAGAACTGGATCACCGTGTCGTCGCGGTGCAGGTCGAGCACGAACGACATGGTGTCGAGCAGGAGGTGGGGCTCCAGGCTGGTGACGTAGGTGCCGTCGCCCTGGCGTACGTCGAGCACGTTGATCAGCGACAGCGCGCGCACGGCCTCGCGCAACGAGTTGCGTGACAGGCCGAGCCGCTCGGCGAGGTCGGCCTCCTTCGGCAGGCGGTCGCCCGGGGTCAGCTCCCCCGAGACGATCATTTCTTTGATCTTGTCGATGGCCGCGTCGGTGACCGCCACGCTCTTCCCCCTAGACATCGGATGTCTAGGAGTCTAGAGCCTGGAAGCGGACGGGATCGACCCCGGCGACCCGGCGGATCGCGCCCCGGGCCTCCAGGGTGCGCAGGTGTGCCGCGGCCTCGCCGGCCGCCATGCCCCGCAGGGTCGGGGGCAAGTCGTCCCACGGCCTGTTCCACGTCATCATCGCGGCGACCTCCCAGATGGTCAGTGGCTGCGGTCGCCGGGTGAGCAGGGCGCGCAGCCGTTCGAGCTTCTCCTCGTGATGGTGGCGGATCTCGGCGGCGCGTGCGGCCACATCAGGAAATATCCACTCATGGGCGGGCAGGGCGTCGAGAGGGCCGTTGAGAGAGCTGAGGTCGCTCACGCGGTCCAGCGAGTCCAGGAAGTCGCTCAGGGGATCGACGTCGTCACGGTCGTACGGATAGATGCCGACGTGCGGGGTGATGTCGGGCAGGACGTGGTCACCGGTGAAGATCCGGTCGGCGTCCTCCAGGTGCAGGCAGATGTGGCCCGGCGTGTGGCCGGGGGTGTGCACGGCCCGCAGCTTGCGGCCCGGCAGGTCCACCAGGTCGCCGTCACGCAGCTCACGGTCGGGCTGCGCGGGCGGGGTGGGCCGCTCGCCCATGGCCTGCCTGGCCTCGCCCGGGTCGGCCCCGGCCCGCCGGAGCATGTCGGCATGGAAGTCGTCGTGGCCGGTGGCCACGTACTCGGTCATGAGCCTGACCAGCGCGGCATCGTCTTCATGCATGGCGATCCAGGCGCCGGACGCCTCCTTCACCTGCCCGGCCAGCCCGGCGTGGTCGGGGTGGAAGTGGGTGACGACCACCCCGCGCACCGCGTTCACGTCCAGGCCGAGCGCCGCCAGGCCGCCGCTGAGCGCCTCCCACGCGTCGGGGTGGTTCCAGCCGGCGTCGACCAGTACGGGGCCTTTGGGCGACTCGACGGCGTAGACGAGCGTGTACCCCAGCGGGCTGCCCGGTATCGGCACCGGCACGCTCCACACCCCGCCGCCGAGGTCCTGCGGCCGCTGCTCCGCGTACGGCCTGCGCCTGCTCTTCATGTGCCCCCCGATCGAACCGAGTACGTCATTCCGCGTGGACCGGCGAGCGGATACCCGCTCAGCCGACCCGTTCCAGAACCGTGGCCGTGGCCAGCGCCCCACCGGCGCACATCGTGACCAGCGCGGTCGCCGAGTCCGACCGCTCCAGCTCGTGCAGCGCCGTGGTGATCAGCCGCGCGCCCGTGGCCCCCACCGGGTGGCCGAGCGCGATCGCACCGCCGTTGACGTTGACCCGGTCGAGGTCGGGCTCGTGCACGCCCGCCCAGGACAGGACGACCGCGGCGAACGCCTCGTTCACCTCGAACCGATCGAGATCGCCGATCGTCATGCCCGCCGCCGCCAGCACCCTGGCCGTGGCCTCGACCGGCCCGTCCAGGTGGTAGTACGGCTCGGCCCCGACCAGCGCCTGCGCGCGGATCCGAGCGCGGGGCCGCAGCCCGTGCCGCCGCGCCGCCTCCTCGCTCATCACCAGCACGGCCGCCGCGCCGTCGGAGATCTGCGAGGAGGTGCCGGCGGTGTGCAGGCCGTCCTCGACCACGGGTTTGAGCCGGGCCAGGCCGTCGACGGTGGTCTCGCGCAAGCCCTGGTCCCTGCGTACGCCGCCGACGGGCACGATCTCCCGCTCGAACCGTCCGTCGGCCCACGCCTTGCCCGCCAGCCGCTGCGAGCGCGCCCCGAACCAGTCGAGTCGCTCGCGCGTCAGCCCGCGCCGCCGGGCGATCCGCTCGGCGGCGGTGAACTGGTCGGGCAGGTCGATGCTCCAGTCTTCCGGCCTGGGCCGGGCGGGCCGTACGTTGCTGCCCAGCGGCGCCCGGCTCATGACCTCGACCCCGCAGCCGATGCCCACCTCGATGGCGCCCGCCCCGATCAGCGCCGCCGCCAGGTGCACGGCCTGCTGGGAGGAACCGCACTGGGAGTCGACCGTGGTGACCCCGCTCTGGTACGGCAGCCCGGCGTAGAGCCAGGCGTAGCGGCCGATGTGTCCGCCCTGCTCGCCCGCCTGGGTCACGCATCCGGCGAACACCTGCTCCACGATCGCCGGATCGATGCCCGACCGCTCGACCAGGCCGTTGAGCGCGCCGGCCAGAACCTGTTGCGGTTTGAGCCCCGACAGCCATCCCGCCCGCTTCCCTATCGGAGTGCGTACGGCCTCGACAATCACTGGTACGCCCACGGTCGCCTCCAGAACGATGCTCTGGCGCGACTGTAACGCGTTCTACTTTGCCGTGGAAGCCTCGCTCGCCAAAGTCGCGGGCAGGTCGAAGACGCCGAACAGCTTCTCCTCGAAGAACATCCCGACGTGGCTGATCCGATCGCCGGAAAAGGTCAGCACCATGATCGCGAACTCGTGGTACACGCCGTCGCGGCGGTGGTAGACGGCGAAGGCCGGCTGCCCGTTGGCGGCCACCGGAATCAGCTTGAGATCGCCGGCGCGCTCGGCCGGGCACTGCGTCCTGGTCAGCTCGGCGATCGTCTCCGGACCCTGGTACCAGCCGACGAACGGCGGCATCTCCCAGATCGCGTCCTTGGTGAACAGGTCGACCAGCGCGTCCACGTCGTAGTCCTCGAACGCGGCGACGTAGCGGTCGAGCATCGCCCGCTGCCCCTGCGACAGCGGCTCCACCGGGTCGTCGAGGCTGGGCGAGACCTCGTTGAGCTGGGCGCGGGCCCGCTGGAGGATGCTGTTGACCGCGGCGGTGGAGGTGCCGACCGCCTCCGCCACCTCGGCGGCCTTCCACTTGAGCACGTCACGCAGGATCAGCACCGCGCGCTGCCGGGGCGGCAGGTGTTGCAGTGCGGCGATCAGCGCGAGCCGGATGCTCTCGCGCGAGGCCACGATCGAGGCCGGGTCGTCGCCGGCGCTCACCCCCGCCAGCGCGTCGGGCACCGGTTGGAGCCACGGCACCTCGTCGTCCGACACCAGGGGAGCGGTCGCCTCCAGGCTCGGGGCGCCGAGCCCGGTCGGCAGCGGGCGCCTGGACCGGCTGTCGAGCGCGGTCAGGCAGGTGGTGGTGGCGATGCGGTAGAGCCACGTACGCAGGGACGAGCGGCCCTCGAACCCGTCGTACGCCTTCCACGCGCGTAGATACGTCTCCTGCACGAGGTCCTCGGCGTCGTGCACGGACCCCATCATGCGGTAGCAGTGCGCCAGCAGTTCGCGCCGCATCGGATCAGCCAGCCGGAGGAAGTCCTCATTTGTCGGCTTGTCGGTCATACCCCCTTGTATAGACGCCGCCACCGACAGTTCGACGAATTCTTTACCACCACGCGGTCAATTAGTGCATCTCCCTTTACCCGGGCGGCCCGGCCGGCCGCCACGTCGGCGGTGCTCAGTGGGGCACGGTCAGCACGATCTTGCCGGTCGTCCGGTTGGTCTCGCCCAGCTCGTGCGCCTTGGCCGCCTCGGCCAGCGGCAGGACGGCGGCGATCTCCGGCCGCAGCCTGCCCGCCTCCACCAGCGCCGCGAGCGCCCGCAACGCGGCCTGGTCGGGCTCGACCAGGATGGCCTCCGAGCGGATGCCCAGCGCCGCCGCCCTGTCGTGCAGGCCGGGATCGAGCAGGCTGAGGGCCAGCGAGATGATCGTGCCGCCCGCGCGCATCGTACGCAGCGAGCGCTGACCGTAGTCGCCGCCGATGGCGTCGAGCACCACGTCCACGTCCCGTACGACCTCGGCGAAGTCCTGTTCGCGGTAGTCCACCAGCTCGTCGGCGCCCAGCCCGCGCAGGAAGTCGTGCTTGGCCGCGCTGGCCGTGCCGATCACGTACGCGCCACGGGCTTTGGCGATCTGCACCGCCAGGTGCCCGACCCCGCCGGCCGCGGCATGGATCAGCACCCGGTGGCCAGGCTCCAGTTGGGCGACGTCCACCAGCGCCTGCCATGCGGTCAGCCCGGCGAGCGGAACGGCCGCCGCGTGCACGTGGTCGACGCTCGCGGGCTTGCGGACGAAGTGCCGCGACGGCGCGGTCACGTACTCGGCGAAGGCGCCATGCCCCTGCGGGTAACGCAGCAGGCCGAACACCTCGTCGCCCGGCCGGTGCAGCGCCTGCCCGACGCCGGAGCCCTCGACCACCCCCGAGACCTCCCACCCCAGCACGAACGGCGGTGGCATCCGCAGGATCCCGCCGCTGGCCCGTGTCTTCCAGTCGGTCGGGTTGAGGCCCGCCGCCTCCACCCGCACCAGCACCTCGGTCGGGCCCGGCACCGGCCGGTCCACCTCGACCACCTTGAGCACCTCAGGGCCGCCGAGCGTGTCCTGACTGATCGCCTTCATCTTCATGGGCCCCAGCCTGCTGGCCCGGCAGCCCTTTCGCGAGTGGTCCGGAGGTCAGGATGGGCAAGGATCGGGCCACGCGTCCTTTGCCGCGGTGCGGCGAGGGGTCAGATGTCGGCGAACAGTCGCGTGGCGGCCGTCTCGATGCGTCGCTGGATCTGGTCATAGGTGCGCCGCCCCCGCAGCATCTCCAGCAGCTCCTGCACCCACACGCTCGCCAGCGACCCCGCGAGGTCGATCTGCTCCTCGCCGGCCTCCTCCAGCGTCAGCCCGTCGGCCGAGACCCGCAGCAGCAGCCCCGTCATGCGGTCGCCGAACGGTGTCTGCACCTCGGCCATGATCAACGACCGGATGAGCGCGTCGGCCAGCTCGGGCTCGCGCATCAGCCCCCGGGTGGCCCGCATCAGCACGTCGACGGCCCGGCTGGACGGCGTGGCGGCCCCCGGTGGACGGCGCTCGATGCTGCTCTCCAGCAGATCGATCTCCTCACCCACCACGGCTACGACGAGATCCATCTTGGAGGGGAAGTATCGGTAGAGCGTGCCGAGCGCCACGCCCGCGCGCTCGGCCACTGTGCGCATCTGCATGGCCTCGACCCCGCCGCGCGAGGCCAGCGCCGCGGCGGCCTGGACGATGCGCTTGCGGCGTTGGTGCTGGCTACGCGTACGGACGCTGTGCCCGCTCGGCGCGGGGTGGCTCTCCATGGTCCCCTCGGGGTCGCTGAGGGGCGCGGCGACTGACGCGTGCGTGGAACGCATGAGAACACGTTATCTGATTTCTCGATTACAGGGCTTGTTACTCGCGGGTCACAAACGAGCTGTATTGGCCCATGTCTCCGGCGTTACACGCATATAACACTCATTATTGGCAGGGATGACCTCTGGACAGATATTAGAATCTGTTCTAGTTTGCGAGTCGGCTTACCTAGCGCTTGCTGGAGTAGCGATGACCGCGGACACGCTCGCCTCCCTGCTGATCGCACGGGCCGAGGACGATCGACCTGGGCTCATGTTCGAGGACGAGGTGTGGACGTGGCGCGAGCACGTCGCCGCCTGCCTGGCCGCCGGGGCGTGGCTGTCCGCACGAGGAGCGGCCAGGCACGTCGGGGTGCTCAGCGAGAACGTCCCCGGCCTGCTCGTCCTCATCGGGGGAGCGGCCGTGGCCGGGCACGTGGTCGTCGCGCTCAACCCGACGCGCCCGGTCGACGAGCTGATCCGCGACGCCCGCGCCACCGACGTGGACCTCGTCCTCGCCGACGCCCCCTTCGGCGCCCTGGCCAGGGAGGTCGCCGCACCCCTCGGTGTGCCGCACCTGCCTCTGGGGCATGACCTGTTCCGCACCCGGGAGCGGGTGTTCGGGGACGCGCCCGCCCCCGGCGACCTGGTGATGCTGATCTTCACCTCGGGCACCTCGGGACGCCCGCGCGCCGTCCGGATCACGCAGCGCAAGCTCGCCGTCCCCGGGCTCAGCCTGGCGGCCCTGCTCACTCCCGGCGACGTCGTCTACTGCTCGATGCCGCTGTTCCACTCGGGCGCCCTCATGGCCGCCTACGCCCCGGCCGTGGCGTCGGGAGCGGCGCTGGCGCTCAGGCGCCGGTTCTCGGCCTCCGGCCTGCTGCCCGACCTCAGACGGTACGGCGCGACGTACCTCCACTACGTCGGCAAGGCCCTGTCCTACGCCCTGGCCACCCCCGAACGACCGGACGACGCAGACAACCCGCTCAGGATCGCGTTCGGGAACGAGGGCAGCGCGGCGGCGACCAGGAGATTCGGGCAGCGGTACGGGTGCCGGGTCATCGACGCCTTCGGCTCCACGGAGACCGCCATCTCGTTCACGCCCGACCCGTCGGCGCCGCCCGGCTGCCTCGGACGCCTGCCCGACGGCGTACGGATCCTCGACCCCTTCACCGGACGGCCCTGCCCGCCCGCCCGCATCGAGGACGGCCGCCTGCTCAACCCGGACGAGGCCGTCGGCGAGCTGGTCAACACGGCCGGGCTGGGGCTGTTCGACGGCTACTACAACGACCCGGAGGCGGACGCCGAGCGGATCAGGGACGGCGCGTTCTGGTCCGGCGACCTGGCCTACGCGGACCAGGACGGCCACGTGTACTTCGCCGGCCGGGGCACCGAACGGCTGCGCGTGGACGGCGAGAACCTGGCGGTCGCGCCCATCGAGGCCGCGCTGCGGGAGTTTGGCGGGGTGGTGGAGGCGGCGGTGTACCCGGTGCCGGACGCGGCGGCAGGTGACCAGGTGATGGCGGCGCTCGTGCTGGAGGGCGACTTCGACCCGGCGGCGTTCACGGCCTTCCTGGCCGCCCGCCGCGATCTGGGCGCCAAGTCCCTGCCGCGCTACGTCCGCCTCGCCCGTGAGCTTCCGCAGACGCCCTCGCACAAGGTCGTCAAGCGGCACCTCGCCCGCGAGGCGTGGCGTACGGCGGACCCGGTCTGGTGGCGTGCCCCCGGCGGGCTGCGGCCGCTGACCGACGCGGACGCCAAGGGCATCGAGGAGGAGTTCGTACGGCACGGCAGGCATCACCTCTTGGAGACGTAGTGGATTGGGAGACGCAGTGGATTTCAACCTGGACGAAACCCAGCAGGATCTGAAGAAACTGGCGGCCGACGTCCTGGACCGGGACGGGGACGAGGAACGGCTCTGGCAGGCCGGGCTGATGGGCGTGTGCGTGCCGGAGGAGGCGGGCGGCGCCGGGCTCGGGCCGGTGGAGATGGCCGTGGTGCTGCGGGAGGTGGGGGCGCGGGCGGCCGCGGTCCCGGCGTTGCCGACGCTGGCGGGCACGCTCGTCCTGGCCCGCCACGGCAGCCCTGACCAGCAGCGGCGTTGCGCGGGCCGGGTCACGCTCGCGCTGCGCGAGCCGGGTCACGCCCTGGCGCACCCGCCCGCGACCACCGCCCGTCCGGCGGGCGACCTGTCCCTCACGCCCATGGCCCCGGCCGGAGCCACGCCTCCCGTCCCAGCCGGAGCCACGCCTCCGGCACCGGCAGGCTCCGCGCCCTCGGCAGGCTCCGCACCCCCGGCAGGCTCCGCGCCCTCGGCCTCGCCCGCCCCCGTGGGCGGGTGGGTGCTGGACGGGCGCAAGGTGTCGGTGCCGTACCCCGGGGCGGCGGTGCTGGTGACCGCCGACGAGGGGCTGTTCCTCCTGGATTCCCCGACCGCGACCGCCGAGTTCACCTCCACGGGTGAGCCGGCGGGCACGATCGTGCTCGACGGCACCCGGGCCGAGCACGTCGCGGGGCCCGAGGCAGTGGCCGACGCCCGGCACGTGTTCACGGCCGCCGTCGCCGCCCAGGCCGCCGGCGTGCTGGCCGGGGCCCTGGAGCTGACCACCGCCTACATCAGGCAACGCAAGCAGTTCGGGCGCGCGCTGGCCGAGTTCCAGGCGGTCACGATGCAGATCGCCGACGTCTACATCGCCGGCCGGGCGCTCGACGTGGCCATGTGGTCGGCGGCCTGGCGGCTCGGCGAGGACCTGCCGGTCGAGGAGGACCTGGCGCTGGCCGCGTACCACGTGGGCGGGGCGGTCCAGGCCCTCCACACCTGCCAGCACCTGCACGGCGGCCTCGGGCTCGACGTGACCTACCCGCTGCACCGCTACTTCGCCCAGGCCAAGCACCTGTCCCACCTGCTCGGCGGCGCCGGCGCCCAGCTCGACCTGATCGGAGCGTTCGTCTGATGCTCATCGACCTGACCTCCGAGCAGCGCAGGCTCCGCGACGAACTGCGCGAGTACTTCCTGGGCTGCCTGACCGCCGAGGACCGCGCGAAGATCGCCGGGGACCCGTTCGGCGAGGCGTACATGGAGCACTGCCGCCGGCTCGGGCGCGACGGCAAGCTCGGCCTGGGCTGGCCCAAGGAGTACGGCGGAGCCGGCTACGGCCCACTGGAGCAGCAGATCTTCGCCAACGAGATCGCCCGCGCGGGAGTGCCGTACCCGATCATCACGGTGCAGACGGTCGGGCCCACGCTCATGCAGTACGGCACCGAGGAGCAGAAGAACCGCTTCCTGCCGAGCATCCTGGCCGGAGAGTGCCACTTCGCCATCGGCTACAGCGAACCGGAGGCGGGCACCGACCTGGCCTCACTGCATACCACGGCGGTGCTCGACGGCGACCACTACGTCGTCAACGGCCAGAAGATCTTCACCAGCGGCGCCCACTACGCCCAGTACATCTGGCTCGCCGCCCGCACCGACCCCACGGCCAAGAAGCACAAGGGCATCACCATGATGATCGTCCCCACGGACGACCCCGGCTTCTCGTGGACCCCGATCGTGACCATGGACGGCCGCCACCACACCAACGCCACCTACTACTCCGACGTCCGCGTCCCGGTGGACCTGGTGGTCGGCGAGGTGCACCGGGGCTGGGACCTGATCGTCAACCAGCTCAACCACGAGCGTGTCACCCTCGGCCCGGCCGGCAACCTCGGCCAGACCTACGACCGCTTCCGCGCCTGGGCCCGCCGTACGGGCCTGGACGCCGACCCCGACGTACGGCGGGCGCTGGCCCTGGTGTGGACCGCCTTCCGTACGAACGAGCTGCTCAACTGGCAGGTCGCGGCCAACATGGACCTCGGCTGGCTGGGCGCCCCCGACGCGTCGGCCACCAAGATCTACGGCTCGGAACGCATGCAGGAGGTCGGCAGGATCGTCGGCGACGTCCTGGCCAGGTACGGCGACCCGTCCGACCCGGAGACGGCCGAGCTGCTCGAACGCGTGGACCACGGGGTGAAGGGGGCCGTGGTGCTGACGTTCGGCGGTGGGGTGAACGAGGTGCAGCGCGAGCTGATCGCCATGCTGGGCCTGGGCCTCCCGAGGCCGCCGCGATGACCGGCCACGACGCCGCACCGAACGCCGTGCCCAAGCCCGTGCCCGGCGCTGTGCCCAACGCTGTGCCCAACGGTGTGCCCGACGAGGAGCTGCGTGAGCTGGCCGCCAAGCAGGTGGCGCTCGGCGAGGTGCGCGGCGCCCCTGCGGCCGACCCGGTGAACGTCCCCATGATCAGGCACTGGCTGTCCGCCATGGGCGACACGAACCCCGCCTACCTCGACCAGGGCCTGGCCCCGCCCGCGATGGCCCAGGTGTGGACCATGCGCGTGCCGGGAGGCAAGGACCGCTCGCCGGTGGACGAGCTGATGGCCGCGCTCGACCGGCACGGCTACACGGGCGTGGTGGCGACGAACTGCGAGCAGACCTACCACCGCTACGTACGGGTCGGGGAGCTTCTCACCCCTGCCACCCGGTTCACCGACCTGGCCGGCCCGAAGCGTACGGCGCTGGGCGTGGGCTACTTCGCCACCTGGACCATCACCTGGTACGCCGGCGACGGGGAGCCCGTCGCCGAGATGCTCTTCCGGGTGCTGAAGTTCCGGCCGCCGGAGCGGGCCGAGGCGCTGCCGCCGTACCCGCTGCGGCCGGCCGTCAACCAGGACACGGCCTTCTTCTGGGACGGCGTCAAGCAGGGCGAACTGCGGATCCAGGCGTGCGCCGACTGCGGCGAGCTGCGGCATCCGCCCGGCCCGCTGTGCCCGCGCTGCCGTTCGGCCGACCGTGGGCACACGGTCGCGAGCGGTCTGGGCACGCTCTTCAGCTACGTCGTGCACCACCATCCGCCGGTGCCGGGGCGCGAGGTCCCGTTCGTGGTGGGGGTGGTGGAGCTGCCGGAGGGCGTACGGATGGTGGGCAACGTCGTCGGGTGTCCCGTGGGGGAAGTGGAGATCGGCATGCGGTTGCGGGTGACGTATCGGGCCATGGACGCGCAGCTCGTCCTCCCCATGTGGGAGCCGGCGTGATCGGGGCCGCGCTGCCGGAGCTGGCGGTCGACCTCACTCCCACGGTGGTCGTCTCCACGGCCCTGGCCACCATGGACTTCACGCCCGTGCACCACGACACGGCGCTCGCCCGCGCCCAGGGCTCGAAGGACATCTTCCTCAACATCCTGACCACCATGGGCCTGGTCGAGCGCTACGTCACCGACTGGGCGGGGCCGCGGGCCGTCATCAAGAGCATCAACGTCAAGCTGGGCGTGCCCGCGTACGCCGGAGACCGCCTCACCTTCAGCGGCACGGTCGTGTCCCACGACCCAGGCGCGCGGGGCGACCGGCTCACGGTCGAGGTACGCGGCCGGGTGAGCCTGGGCGACCACGCCACCGCAACCGTCACCTTCGTCCAGGGGGAGGATCAGTGCGTGCGGCCATAGCGGGCATCGGCGCCACGGAGTTCAGCAAGGAATCGGGACGCTCGGAGCTGCGCCTGGCCGCCGAGGCCGTGCTGGCGGCGCTCGACGACGCGGGCCTGTCGCCCGCCGACGTGGACGGCCTGGTCACCTACACCCAGGACACCAACCAGGAGATCGCCGTCGCCAGGGAGACCGGGATCGGCGAGCTGACCTTCTTCTCCCGCGTCGAGTACGGCGGCGGCGCGGCCTGCGGCACCGTCGTCCACGCGGCCATGGCCGTGGCCACCGGCGCAGCCCGCACGGTGGTCTGCTACCGGGCCTTCAACGAACGCTCCGGCCGCCGCTTCGGCCGCCCCAACGCGGACCTGACGGCCCAGCCCACCTCGCAGGGCCTGGAGATGAGCTGGCACGTGCCGTACGGGCTGATGACGCCGGCGGCCTGGGTGGCCATGTTCGCCCGCCGCTACATGCACGTGTACGGCGCCACCTCCGAGGACTTCGGCCGTGTGGCGGTGGCCATGCGCAGGCACGCGGCGACCAACCCGGCCGCCTGGTTCCACGGGCGGCCCATCACGCTGGAGGAGCACCAGGCGTCCCGGTGGATCGTGGAGCCGCTGCACCTGCTCGACTGCTGCCAGGAGAGCGACGGGGCCGTGGCCCTGGTCGTGACCTCTGCAGAGCGCGCCCGTGACCTGCGCAGATCCCCGGCGCTGATCACGGGCGCGGCCCAGGGCGCGGGCGCGGACCAGATGATGATGACCAGCTACTACCGCGATGACCTGACCGGGCTGCCGGAGATGTCGGTGGTCGCCCGCCGCCTCTGGGAGACGTCGGGGCTGTCGCCCGCCGACATCCAGACGGCCATCCTGTACGACCACTTCACCCCGTTCGTCCTGGCCCAGCTTGAGGAGCTGGGGTTCTGCGGGCGCGGCGAGGCGCCGGGCTTCCTGCGGGACGAGGGCATTGAACTGGACGGACGCCTCCCGGTCAACCCGCACGGGGGGCAGCTCGGGGAGGCGTACATCCATGGCATGAACGGCATCGCGGAGGCCGTACGTCAGGTCAGGGGCACGGCGGTGAACCAGGTGCCGAATGTCAGGAACGTCCTCGTGACGGCGGGCACCGGCGTGCCGACGAGCGGCCTCATCCTGTCGGCGGGCTGAGGCTCAGCCGGTCCAGGCGCCCGCCACCTGGTGGGTGGTGGCGTTCAGGCGGTTCCACAGGTTGATCAGGCCGATGCTCATGACCAGCGCGGCCAGCTCGGTCTCGCTGAAGTGACCGGCCGCCGCGCGCCACACCTCGTCGGACACGGCGTCAGGACGGTCGCTCAACCGTGTGGCGGCCTCGGTGAGGGCGAGCGCGGCGCGTTCGGGGTCGGTGAAGTAGGGGGCGTCGCGCCAGCCCGCCAACGACCAGATCCGCTCGTCGCTCTCGCCGCCGTTCTTCATGTCGCGCGCGTGCATGTCCAGGCAGACGCTGCACCCGTTGATCTGGCTCGCGCGCAGGGCGACCAGGTCGCGCACCCGCTTGTCCAGCCCGCTGTCCTCGATGCTCCCGCCCAGCGCGTGCAGGGCCCGCATCGCTCCCGGCAGTACGGCGGCCGGCTGTCCCATACGTGCTTCCATCGTCGCCTCCAAGGCAGTCCCGGGACCGACGGCGTCGCGTCGGCCCGATCTGATGTCACTCATCACGGGAATGACTCGGGCCGACGGAAAAACGTGACAGCTTTCCCGGAAAGCCGCGGCAACGGATCGGTGCGCGGGTCAGGACTGCGCGTCAGGGCTGTGCGTCAGGGCTGGCCGAAGATCGGCATGGAGAAGAACACGATCATCGCGATCGCCACGCACAGCAGGAACCCGACCAGCTCCCACACCCAGTCGTAGTGGCGGTCCTTGCGGCGGCGCACCTTCGGGGGGCGGCCGCTGTCCGGGCGGCGCCTGGGCTTGGGGCGGGCGCGCACCGGGCGTGGGGCCAGCGGCGACGAGTCAGGCTCGGCGCCGCTTCTGGATCCGGTCCTGGATCCGGTCCTGGTCTTCGGGCTCGGCACCGTGTCCGGGTTCGTGTCCGGGTTCGTGCCCGATGCCGGGCCTGGTTTCGTGCCCAGTCGGTACACCGGCTCGGCGCCGGGCTTGGAGCGGGGCTGGAACAGCGGGGCCGTCTGCTCGCGCACCGGCTCCTCCGCCCGCGTGCCCACCGCGTCCATTTGCGCGGTGTTCGCCTGTGCGGTGTCTGCCTGTGCGGTGTCTGCCTGTGCGGTGTCTGCCTGTGCGGTGTTCGTTTGTGTCGTGCTCGTTCTTGCCGGGCCCGTCGGTGCGGGTGGCAGGCGGCGGAACTCCTCCGGCGTGGGCTGGGGCTGGAGGGACGGCGGCCGGGGCCGCTCGGGGCGGCGCGGCTCGGCGGCCGGGCGGGTGGGACCCCCGTGGACGAGGACGTCGCCCGTCATGTACGGGTCGGGCGCGTCCTTCGGCAGGATCACGTCACCCGTCGCGAACGGCTCGGCCGCCGTCGCCTCGGGCGCCGCCAGGAAGAACGGCCGCTCCTCGGGCGGGGGACCCGGCCTGGCCGCCGGCGAGAGGCGCTCACCGAGGCCGAGCGGGTCGCGTACGTCGAGGGGCTTGCGGAAGGCCCGCGTCGACCCGAGCGGGTCGCGTAACCGCACCCCAGGACCCAGCATGTCTCCCGGCGGCGAGAGCGGGTCGCGCAGCTTGGGCATCGGGGCCGTGGTCGCCTCATGCTCGGACACCCGCGACGGCGACGGGGGCGTCAGCAGCTCGGCGGGGAAGATCATCGTGCTGCTCGCCGGATCGGCCTCGGCCAGCGGCTGCGGCCAGACCGGCGGGCTGGGCCAGCGCGGCTTGACGAACAGCGGCGCGGGCGCCGCCGTACGGGAGCCCGCGAACTGGATGCGCAGCGCCCCCGGCGGCTGCGGCCAGGGCAGGCGGCCGAGCACGTCGCGCAGCGGCGCCACCCCCAGCGCGCCGTAGATGTCGGCCACCGGCTTGGGCACGCGGAGCCCGGTCGAGGCCAGCGCCGCCCCCAGCGACTGCCTGAACCGGTGTCCCGCCCCCACCGCCAGCTCCTGCGCGGTGTCGGGGGCCACGTCGAGCACCCACGCCAGCTCGGCCTTGCTCAGCCCGCACACCGCGCACAACACCAGCACTTCACGCTGGTGGGGACGCAGCTCGCGGAGGGAACGCTCGACGAGCGACGTGGCCGGGTCGATGAGCGGGTCGACGGCGGGGGGCGAGTAGAGGATGTCCCGCCGGTGGACCTCGCGGCGGGCCAGGGCGTAGAGAGCGGCACGGGGCGGCGCGGCGGCCGGTACGCCGGTGAGTACGGACACCAGGACGTCGGACGCCGAGCCGAGGTCGCCGAGCTGGTCAGCGCAGTACGCGAACAGCCCGGTGGCATGGAGGTCGTAGAGCTCTGCGATCAGTTCGGCGCGCTGGCGCTGATCGGTGAGCGGCAGGGACACGGGGCCGGATCCTCTTGCTGGGTGCGGACGCTGAGGTGAGGGAGGGCGTCAGGAGTTGTGAGCTGAAGCGTCAGGAATCGTGAGGGCAATCATGCCAACTCCTCCTGGTCTGGCGCACTACCAGATGCGGATTTCATCCGAAACTCCTACATTGCCTAATGCGTCAAGTGAAGCGTTTAAGGGAATCCCGGGACGACATGGGCCTTCGTGTCGCCGTAGTCTGTGGGTCCACCAGATCATGCGGCGGTCGTGGCAGGGGGTCGCGGCGCTGCCTCCGAAGCCCTAAGCGAGAGTTCGCGCGTGATCACATTCGACTCTGTCACCAAACGCTATCCAGACGGAACGGTGGCCGTGGACCACCTCAGTCTTGAGGCGCCCACCGGTGAGATCACCGTGTTCGTCGGCCCGTCCGGATGCGGGAAGACGACGTCCCTGCGGATGATCAACCGCATGATCGACGTCTCCGAGGGGAGGATCCTCCTCGACGGAGAGCCGGTGCAGGACATCGACCCCCCGACGTTGAGGCGCGGCATCGGCTACGTCATCCAGCAGGCCGGGCTCTTCCCCCACCGGAAGATCGTCGACAACATCGCCACCGTGCCCTACCTGCTCGGCTGGGACAAGAAGAAGGCCCGCGCCAGGGCCATGGAGCTGCTGGAGCGCGTCGGTCTCGACCCGGCGCTCGCCCAGCGCTACCCCTTCCAGCTCTCCGGCGGCCAGCAGCAGCGCGTCGGCGTGGCCAGGGCGTTGGCCGCCGACCCGCCCGTGCTGCTCATGGACGAGCCGTTCAGCGCCGTCGACCCCATCGTGCGCACGAGCCTCCAGGACGAGTTGCTCAGGCTCCAGAGCGAGCTGAACAAGACCATCGTCTTCGTCACCCACGACATCGACGAGGCCATCAAGCTCGGCGACCGGGTGGCCGTGCTGCGGGTCGGCGGCAAGCTGGCCCAGCTCGCCGACCCCAAGACGCTGCTGGCCGAGCCGGCCGACGACTTCGTGCGCGAATTCCTGGGGCACGACCGGGGGATCAGGCGGCTGCAGTTCATCTCGACCGAGGGGCTGCGGCTGCGTACCGATCTGACCGTCGCCGATGACGTCGGCCCTGACGCCGGCGCCGGGACGTCCGAGCCGTGGCTGCTGGTCGTGACCGGAGACGGCAGGCCGGTCGGCTGGCGGTCGGGGCGGCGCTCGGGCGAGCTGGAGCCGTACGGGGCCTACGTGCACGGCCGCGACAGCATGCGCGCCGCCCTGGACGCGGCGCTGCTGTCGCCGTCCGGCTGCGCGGTGGCCGTGGACGGCGACGGCAAGGTCGTCGGCGTGGCCACCAAGGACGCACTCGACCAGGCGCTGGCGGAGGCCGCAGATGGGTGACGGCCCTCCTTCCATCTGGGAGTGGATCGGGCGCAACTGGGACACCGGCCGGGCCGACAGCATCAGGAACCTGCTGACCGACCACCTCACGATGTCGCTCGTGCCGATCCTGCTGGCGCTGGTCCTGGCCCTGCCGCTGGGGCTGGCCTCCGTCCGCTGGCGCTGGCTCTACCAGCCCACCACCGGCCTGATGAACATCGTGTACGCCCTGCCGTCGCTGCCGGTCTTCATGCTGCTGATCTCGGTGACCGGGCTGTCGCAGACCACGGTCATCATCCCGCTGACCTTCTACGGCATGGCCGTGCTGATCCCGGCCGTGGTCGACGGGCTGAACTCGGTGCCCGACCACGTACGCCAGTCGGCCGTGGCGATGGGCTTCACCCCGCTGCGCCGGCTGCTCCAGGTCGAGCTGCCGATCGCGGCGCCGGTCGTGCTGGCCGGGCTGCGGGTGGTCGCGGTCTCCAGCATCAGCCTGGTCAGCGTGGGCGCGCTGATCGGGCAGGGCGGGCTCGGGGGGCTGTTCACGCGGGCGTACCAGAACCCGTTCATGCCGCCGGTGATCGTCGGGATCGTGCTCGTGGTGGTGCTCGCGCTGGTCGCCGACGGCCTGCTGGTGTTGGCGCAGCGGCTGCTCACCCCCTGGGTGCGCGCACGGAAGGGGACGGCGTCATGAGCTGGCTGACCGCGTTCTTCGGCTGGCTCGTCGAGTTCTTCGGCACCGGCGACAACTGGTCGGGCACCGACGGCATCCCCGCCCGCCTGCTGGAGCACCTGGAGTTCTCGGCGCTGGCGCTGCTGCTGGCCGTGCTGATCGCGGTGCCGCTGGGCCTGCTGATCGGGCACACCGGGCGGGGCGGCGTGCTCGTCGTCATCTCCGCGAACCTGGCCAGGGCGCTGCCCACGCTGGGGCTGCTGGTGATGTTCGTGCTGTTGCTGGGCACGGCCTCGATCTGGCCGGTGATCATCCCGCTGGTGCTGTTGTCCGTGCCGCCGATCCTGGTCAACACGTTCGAGGGCGTCAGAGGGGTCGATCCCGAGCTGCGTGACGCGGCGTACGGGATGGGGCTGCGCGGCGGGCAGGTGCTCGGGCGGGTGCTGGTGCCGGTCGCGCTGCCGCTGATCCTGCTGGGTTGCCGCCTGTCGGCCATCCAGGTCGTGGCCACGACCACGGTCGCCGCCTACACCGGTCTCGGCGGTCTCGGCCGTTACGTCATCGACGGTTTCGCGACGAAGGATTACGCGAGCGTCGTTGGGGGTTCTGTACTCATTGTGCTGTTTGCACTGGTTGTGCAGGTCCTGTTTGCGCTTGCCCAGAGAGCGGTGGTCTCTCCCGGGGTGAGCCAACGGCTGAAGATTCGGTAGTCTCCTGTATTACCTCCCGGTTAGAAGGGAAAACAAGATGAGACGCAAGTACGGCATCGCGGGGATGCTCCTCTCGGCGATGCTCGCGCTGTCCGCCTGTGGTGGTGGCGGCGGCACCGGGGGCAACCCACTCGACAACGCGAACCTGGCCCCCTCCGGCTCGGCCTCGGCCTCCGGCGGCAAAGCCGTGATCGGCTCCTTCGACTTCGACGAGAGCGTGCTGCTGGCCTCGATCTACGCCCAGGCGCTGGAGGCCAAGGGCGTCCAGGTGGAGGAGAAGCCGCGCATCGGCAGCCGCGAGGTCGTCTACGACCAGGTCAAGAGCGGCGGCTTGACGATCGTGCCCGAATACAACGGCAACCTGCTCGCCTTCATCGACAACAAGGCCACCGCCGCGACCACCGACGAGGTCGACGCGGCGCTGAAGGAGAAGCTGCCGCCCGAGCTGGAGGTGCTCGACTCCTCGCCGGCCGAGGACAAGGACACCCTCTCGATCTCCAAGGACACCCAGACCAAGCAGTCGCTGAACTCCATCGAGGACCTCGCCAAGGTGGCCAAGGACATGGTCGTCGGCGGTCCCCCCGAGTTCAAGGACCGGTGGGAGGCGCAGTTCAACGAGGTCTACGGCCTGGTGTTCAAGGAGTGGAAGCCCACCGGGCCCACCACGTCCGACGCCATCAAGGACGGGACGATCCAGGTCGGCAACGTCTTCTCCACGGACCCGAAGATGACGTCGAACAACCTCGTCCCGCTCGAGGACCCCAAGAACATCTTCCCCGCCCAGAACGTGACCCCGCTCCTGCACAAGGCATCCGCCGACGACACCATCAGGACGACCCTGAACGGCATCTCGGCGAAGCTGACCACGCAGTCCCTGCTGGAGATGATGCAGAAGATCTCCGTCAACAAGGACGAGCCCGCCACCGTGGCCAAGGAATGGCTGACCACCAACGGCCTGGCCTGACCGGCGCCGCGCGGACGAGGGCCTCCTTCCCCCGGGAGGCCCTCGTCGGCCGTCGTCTCCGTCCCAGGGTCCTAGGGTTGGCCTCGGAGGTGGTGGCGCGGTGAGTGAGCTGTTCACGGAGGCGATGGCCCAGTTGGCGGCCGGGGTGGCCGTCATCACCGCTCGCGACGGCCGCGACGACCTCGGCACGACGGTGTCGGCCCTGATGTCCGTCTCCCTGGAGCCTCCGCTGGTGCTCGTGAGCCTGGCCAGTAGCGGCTACCTCAACGAGGTGCTGCTCAGGCAGGACCGCTGGGCCGCCTCCCTGCTGTCGTCGGGGCAGGCGGCGATCGCCAGCCGCTTCGCCACCGCCGGCCGCCCGAGCGCCCGCCTGCTGGTCGCCGGCATCCCCCACCACCGGGGGCCGCGTACGGACGCCCTGGTGGTCGAGGGCGGCGTGGCGGCGATCGAGGCCGAGACCGTCCAGGTGGTGCCGGCCGGAGACCACACGCTCTTCGTCGCCGCCGTCCTGGCCGTCGACTATGTGGACCCCGCGCATCAGCCCCTCGTGCGCCTGCGCGGACGCTACCGCTCGACGGTGATCTCCTGACCCGCCGCACTCATGGCGGGCTCAGCGGATGGTGTACCAGGCGGGCAGGATGAGCGGGCCGGCCGCGGGCAGGCCCAGCTCGGCCGACAGCCGGGCCAGCGGCCCCCACGCGTCCAGCCGGATCCTGGCCAGCGCGGCCGACTTGTCCTCGCTGGACTCCGGCCCGCGCAGCCGTTCGAGCGGGTTGAGCCGGGGATAGACGCGTACGGGCGCGTCGTCGGCCAGCCCGGCCCGCTTCCTGGCCAGGGCCAGGGCGTCCTCCAGCCCGCCCAGCTCGTCGACCAGCCCGTGGGCGTGCGCGTCGGCGCCGGTCCAGACGCGGCCGCGGGCGAGTTCGTGGGCGCGTTCGCGGCTGAGGCCGCGACTCTTGGCGACCTTGCTCACGAAGTCGTCGTAGATGCGGTCGAGCCAGGAGTTCACCCGCTCCCACTGCTCAGGGGAGAAGGCGCGAGAGGTGGAGAACATGCCGGCGTTGGCGCCCTCCGCCACCATTTCCGAGGTGATGCCGAGCTTCTCCAGCAGCTCGGCGAAGACGGGCTTGCCGCCGTAGACGCCGATCGAGCCGGTCAGCGTGCCCGGCTGGGCCATGATCACGTCGGCGGCCATCGCGACGAAGTAGCCGCCGGAGGCCGCCACGTCGCCCATGGACACGATCACCGGCTTGACCTTGCGGGTCAGCGTCACCTCGCGCCAGACGGTGTCGCTGGCCACGTAGGAGCCGCCGGGGCTGTCGACCCGGAACACCACGGCCTTGACGTGCTCGTCTCTCCGGGCGGCGCGGAGCGCGGCGCTGATCGTGTCGGAGCCCATCGCGCCGCCTCCGCCGAGCGGGCTGCGGCCGCTGCGACCACTCTTGATCATGCCGTGGCCGTGGACGAGCGCGACCCCGTGGGCCATCGGCTGCGGCAGTTTGCGGACGGCGGCGCCCCTGGCGTAGCGGGAGACGTACAGCAGGTGGGCGTCGTCGCCCGCCGCCCGCATGACCACGTCGTACACCTCGTCGCGGTAGGCCAACTCGTCGACCAGCCCCGCCTCCCGCGCCTCGGCGGCGGTGAACGGGCCGCGGTCGATCAGCTCGCGCACCTTGCCGGGATCCAGCCTGCGGCCGTCGGCGATGCCGGCGACGAGGGTCTCGGTGACCGACTCGACGATGCGCCCCGTGGACTCGCGGTGCGGGCCGGTCATGTGGTCCTGGGTGAAGGTGTTCACGGCGGTCTTGTACTCGTGGCGCTGACCCGCCTCGTAGCCGACGCCCAGCTTGGTCAGCGCGCCCTTCACGAAGCGCTGCTCCAGCGCCACCCCGGTCAGCCCGACGTCGCCGCTGGGCTGCAGGTAGAGCTTCTCGAAGGCGCTGGCCAGGTAGTAGGGGACGGTGCCGCCGCCGAACTCGCCGAACGTCTCGGCGAACGCGATGGTGAGCTTGCCCGAGGCCCGGAAGCGGATCACGGCCTGGCGCAGCTCCTGCACCATGGCCAGCCCCAGCGGGTGACCGCCGATCTTCACGACGAGCGCCTTGACCCTGGGGTCCTGCCTGGCCCGCTTGAGCCCGGACAGGACGTCGGCCAGGCGCGTCTTGCGCATGGACAGCACCGCGGCGAGCGGATCCGCGGGCGGGCCCTCGGTGAGGCCCTCCGTGAGATCGAGCTCCAGCACCAGCGGGCCCGTGCGCCGCTGGCGAAGCCTGCCGACGGTTTCGTAGATCGCCTTGCCTGCGTCCATACGTGTCACCCTAAGCGACACATTTTCCAAATGCGTTCGCGGAATTCGGCCGGGCTCACAGCGTGACGACGACCTTCCCCGCCGCGTGGCCCTCCTCCTGGTAGCGGACCGCCGCCCGCAGCTCCTCGAACTTGTAGCCGCGGCCGATCACGGGCCGGACCATGCCGTCCTCGATGAGGTCGGTCAGCTCGATCAGGTTCCGCCGGTTCTCCGTGCACCGGATCACGTCGGCGAGCACCGCCTTCTGGGAGACGAACGCCGACGCCGCCACCATCGCGAACATCAGCCCCGCCGGTTGCAGCCACCGCCCGGCCGCCCCGCCGATCAGCACGCAGACCCCTTTGCGGGTCAGCACCTTGCGGCACTGCGCGAACGAACGGTTGCCCGCGAGGTAGAAGAGCACGTCGTACCGCTCCCCGCCGCGGGTGAAGTCCTCCTTCGTGTAGTCGATGATCTCGTCCGCGCCCAGCGACCGCACCAGGTCGGCGTTCCTGCCGCTGCACACCCCGGTGACGTGCGCCCCGTACGCCTTGGCGAGCTGCACCACGAACGTCCCCACCCCGCCCGAGGCCCCGTTGACCAGCACCCGCTGCCCGGGCTCGACCCGCCCCGCGTCGCGTACGCCGATCAGCGCCGTCCCGGCCGCCAGCGGCACCGCCGCCGCCTCCTCGAACGACAGCGACTCCGGCTTCGGCGCCAGCTCGCTCTCCGGGACGCACACGTACTCGGCGAAGCCGCCGCCCTTGGGCATCGCGAACACCTCGTCGCCCGGCGCGAAGTCCGCCACCTCGGACCCGACCGCCTCCACCACCCCGGCCACGTCCGCGCCCAGGATGGGGGTCTTCGGCTTGCGCAGCCCGAGGCCCCCGGGCATGAGCCGGGAGACGTAGGGCTCGCCGCGCATGAGGTGCCAGTCCCAGGGCTGGACGGAGGTGGCGCGCACCCGCACCAGGGCCTCGCGGGGGCCGGGAACCGGCTTGGGGACGTCGGTGAGCTGGAGCGCGTCGGGCGGGCCGTAGTGCCGTAGGACGAACGCCTTCATCGTGATCTCCTCGTGTGCCTGGGTTCGTTGCGTTGACAGGCACGAGTGTGTGGCGACCCGGGCAAGGGCTCAACGGCCGAAAGTACGACCTTTCGACGGCCGATCGGCTCATCCGGATCGGACCGTCAGGGCGATGAGCCGCGACGCCCGTCGCAGTCACCATCGGGGCATGCGCAACGACGACGCCAAGACCACTACCGCTCCTCCAACTGGGAGGCGGCGGGACCGCGCCGGATGGCTCGTGCCCACGGGGCTGATCGCGCTCGCGTTCGTCCCCGTGCTGGCCGGCGCCGTCCGCCTCACCGAGCTGGCAGGGCTGGACGGTGCGGCGGCGGCCGATGCCCGGTTCGCCGCCGCTCCCGTCCCGATAGCGGTCCACATCGTGACCGCCACCGTCTACAGCCTCGTCGGGGCGTTCCAGTTCTCGCCCCGGCTCCGGCGGCGCAGACTGGGTTGGCACCGCGCGGCCGGTCGGGTCGTGGCCGGGTGCGGGCTCGCGGCGGCGCTGTCGGGGGTGTGGATGACGCTCTTCTCCGACATCCCGCCCGGGGACGAGGGTCTGGCGGCGGTGTTCCGGCTGGTGTTCGGGTCGGCCATGTTCGCCTTCGTCGTGCTCGGCCTCGCCGCCGTCCGCCGCCGCGACATACGCCGCCACCGCGCCTGGATGATCCGCGCGTACGCGATCGGGCTCGGCGCCGGCACGCAGGCGCTGACCCAGGGCGTGTGGTTCGCCGCCTACGGCCCGCCCGACGCGTTCACCCGGGCGCTGCTCATGGGCGCGGGCTGGGCGATCAACGTGGCGGTGGCCGAGTGGGTGATCCGCCGGGGACGCCGCCGCCGGTCAGCGCGGCACCCGTTTCGTCTCGTAGGCCCACATGGCGATCTCGACCCGGTTGCGGACGCCGAGCTTGGTCATCAGGCTCGCGACGTGGCTCTTGACCGTGCTCAGTGAGATGTACAGCTCGTCGGCGATCTCGTTGTTGGTACGCCCCCGCGCCACGGTGAGCAGGATCTCCTCCTCGCGCTCGGTGAGCGGCTCGATCGGCTGCACGCGGGGCGCTGCCGGGCCGGTGCCCGCGAACGTCGCCAGCAGCCGGGCCGTGACGCTGGGGGCGATGAGCGCGTCGCCGTTCGCGGCGGCGCGGACGGCCTGGGAGAGCAGGTCGGGGCCGGCGTCCTTGAGCAGGAAGCCGCGGGCGCCGGCCCTGAGGGCGGAGTAGACGTACTCGTCCAGGTCGAACGTGGTGATGACGACGACGGCCATGGGGTCGGCCACCTCGGGCCCGGCCAGGCGGGCGGTGGCCTCGATGCCGTCGCAGTGGGGCATGCGGATGTCGAACAGGCACACGTCGGGCCGCAGCCGCCGGGCCAGCTCGACGGCCCGCAGCCCGTCACCGGCCTCGGCGACGACCTCGATGCCGGGCTGCGCGTCGAGGATCATCCGCAGCCCGGTGCGCGCGATCTCCTGGTCGTCGGCGACGATCACCCTGATGGGCACGGGGCCGCTGTCGTTCGCGATCACGTGGCTGCTCCCGTCCGAGGCAGTACGGCGGTCACGGTCCAGCCGCGACCGGGGTTGGGGCCGGCCTCGCAGGTGCCGCCGAGCAGCCCGGCACGTTCGATCATGCCGAGCAGCCCGTAACCGGAGGCCGCGACCGGACGGCCCGCGGTGCTGTCGCCGTCGTCGGTCACCCGCAGGCGCACGGACGCGTCGTCGGCCGCCACGCTGACCTCGATCCGCGTGGCGTGCCTGGCGTGCCGGCGGGCGTTGGTGACCGACTCCTGGGCGATGCGGTAGAGCGCCGTCCCCACGGACGGCGCGAGATCGTCGACCTCGCCCTCGATCTCGACCTCCACCGAGGGTCCCACCCGCGGTCGGCCGGCGAGTCTCCTGAGGTCGTCGAGGCGGGGGTGCGGGGCCAGCTCGGGCGCCGACGACTCGTCCCTGCGCAGCACGCGCACCATCGTCCGCATCTCGGCGAGGGTGCGGGACGCCTCGGCCTCGATCACCCGCAGTGCGTCGACGGCGGCGTCGGCGGCGGCGCCGGGGTTCGCCGCCGCGGTGGCGATGCCCGCCTGCGCCCTGATCGCCATCGCCGACACGTGGTGGGCCACGGTGTCGTGCAGGTCGCGGGCCAGTTGCTCGCGTTCGAGCAGCTTGACCTGGTCGAGCTCCCGCATCCGCGCCCTGGCCCGGTAGCGGAAGGCGCCGCCAAGGGCGACGGCCGCGAACACGACGGCGAACGCCCCGACGATGTCGGCCCCCCCGAGGTGCCCGGACACTGCGGCGGTCGGCACCGAACCGCAGATCAGCGCCAGCCCGGCGACGACCTCCCGCCCGGAGGCCCAGCGCGTCAGGGAGTAGAACAGGATCAGCCGGTAGGTCGTCGAGGCCAGCTCGGACGGGTCGGCTCCGGCCAGGAGCTGGATCGCGCCGCTCGCGACGATGGGGATCGCGAGGGCGAGCAGCGGGCTCCTCCGGCGCCACAGCAGCGCGGGGAGCATGACCAGGGCGAAGCCCACCGACACCGGCCGCCACTGGAGGTCGGTCCGCAGGGTCCCTTCCAGCGTGATGGCGAGGACGAACAGCCCCACCAGCGCCCAGTCCCGCCAGGCCCGCCGCGGGGGCTGCGGAGGGCGGGGCTCGGTCCACAACGAGCGGAGAAGGCCCTGCACGCCATCATCGTACGAGAGCGGCCACCGCTCCGACCGCCTCGAAGCCACACAATCCGCCCCGCAAGGGAGGGCCGAAGCACCGCGGCCCACCCGGAGGTCCCTCCGGGTGGGCCGATCGAGCTGGTGGAGCCGTTCTGGGGGCTAGCGGGCGCGCAGGGCCGACCAGACGTCGATGCGGGGCGTGGTGACCTCGGCGCCCGCGCTCGTGTACGTGATCGGCTTGCCCGTCCGCCGCAGCGCCGCCAGGAGCTGGTCCACGGTGGCGTGCTTGCGCTTCTGGCGCAGCAGCGCGAACGCGCCCGTGACGTGCGGGGCGGCCATGGAGGTGCCGTTCAGCGTCGCGTACGTGTTGCCCGCGATCGCCCCCGTGATCGCCACGCCCGGCGCGTAGACGTCCAGCAGCGGCCCCCGGTTCGAGAACGCCGCCACCGCGTCCTGCTTGTCCGTGGCGCCCACCGCGACCGTGTTCGAGACGCACGCGGGCCAGGAGAGCGCCGCGTCGAAGCCGTTGTTGCCCGAGGCCACCACCGTCGCGGTGCCCTTGGCCAGGAGCTTGTCCACCTCGGCCTTGAAGTCGGCCCCGTCGCCCTCGTCGCAGGCCGTGTCGTAGCGGCCCCCGCCCAGGCTCAGGTTCACCGAGGCGATGTCGTACTGGTCGGCCAGCAGGTCGGCGTAGGCCATGCCGGTCAGGATCGAGGAGTCGTAGGCCAGGATGCAGACCGGGCGGCCGGCGCAGTACGGCGAGTTGTCGAAGCGGCTGAACACCTGCACCGGCACGATCTTGGCCTTGGGCGCGACCCCGTTGGCCGCGAACTCCGCCGTCCGCTGCCCGGCCGCGATGCCCGCCACGTGCGTGCCGTGGTAGCACAGGCCGTACTGCGGCTGCGGGGCGCCCGTCATGCAGGCCGCCGTCTCCGCGTTCGCCGCGCCGTCGCCGATCTGGAACTGGCTGCCGTTCGGGCAGAGCGGGCTCGAACCGTCGGCCGGGTCGGCGGCCGAGAAGCACGCCTGCGCCACGATGCGGTCGCCGAAGGCCGGGTGGTCGTTGTCGATGCCGGAGTCCAGGATCGCCACGGCCGTGCCCTTGCCGGTGAAGCCGGCGCGGTGGGCCCTGTCGCCGCCGATCAGCGGGACGCTCTCCACGAGCGTGGACTCGTTGAGCTTGTCCTTGCGGATGGAGACCACGTCCGCCTGCGCGGCGATCTGCTCCAGCTCGGCGCGGGTGCCTCGGTAGACGAAGAAGTCCAGCTCGCCGGCGACCTCGGCGGGGGGCTCCGCGCGCACGTTGCTCTTGTCCCGCGCGATCGCCTCCGCGCTGGACAGCACGGACTTCACCTGGGCGGGCAGGCGTACGCGCACGATGGCCCGGTGCTCGCCGCTCACCGTGATCGCGGGGTCGATCTTGGACTCGGGATCGGCGAGGGCGGGTGTGGCCACCAGCGCTGCCGAGGCGGCGGCTAACGCGATGGCGCCGGCCAGCAGAGACGAGAGTCTCAACTGTTCCTCCGGGGGTTCGGGGGGCGTTTGTCGCTAGGAGTGTAGTAATCGGACAAGTGATGTCAGAGAGGGGGGTGGGTTCCGTTATCGGTTCTTGTTCTGGTTCGGCATGGTTTCTGGGGAAAGCGAAGGAGGGCCGGATCTCCCGGCCCTCCTTCCACTGCTCCGAGGTCAGGCGCGCGGGTCGGCCGCCGGGCGGGCCCCCGTCGTGGCGCGTTCGACGTCGATCCTGGGCGTGATCATGGGCGTCCCCGAGGAGTCGAACTGGACCGGCGTGCCGGTGTCGCGCAGCCGTTGCAGGTTCTGCGCGACCGTGGACGCCGGGAACGCCTGCCGCATCAGCGCGAACGCCCCCGCGACGTGCGGCGCCGACATCGACGTGCCGCTCTTCTCCCCGTACGCGTCGTCCGGCACCGCGGACCTGATGCCCACCCCCGGCGAGAACAGGTCGAGCAGCGGGCCCCGGTTGCTGAAGGGGGCCACCCCGTCGGAGTCGTTCGTGGCGCCGACCGTGACGGCCGTGGAGACGCACGCCGGTGACACGACCCCGCCGGGGAGGCCGTTGTTGCCGGCCGCGACCACCGGGGCCACCCCCAGGCCCACCAGCGTGTCGAACTCCGGCTTGAGCGCCGCCGCGGCCGGGTCGGTGTCGCACGCCTGCGCGAACGGCCGCCCGCCGCCCAGGCTCATGTTCACCGACGCCACGTTGTGCGTCTTGGCCACCTGCGCCACGTACGCCAGCGCCAGCTTCTGGTCGGAGGTGTAGCTGAGGAAGCACGGCGTCTGGTTGCCGCCGTACGAGCAGGTCAGCGGGTTGTCCACGCGGCTGAACACCTGGATCGGCAACAGGCGCGCGTCGGGGGCCACGCCGTTGGCCGGTGCCCCGGCGGCCAGCTTGCCCGCCGCGATGCCCGCCACGTGGGTGCCGTGGGAGCAGGCGTTCTGGCCGTTGACGAGGCACTGCGCGGTCTCCGCGTCGGCCGAGCCGAGGCCCGTCTGGCTGGGCTGGTTGTTCGGGCAGAGCGAGACGGTGCCGTCGTCGGCGTCGGAGGAGGAGAAGCACGCCTCGTCCACGATCCGGCCGGCGAAGAACGGGTGGTCGCGGTCGATGCCGGTGTCGAGCACGGCGATCGTGGTGCCGGTGCCGTTCCAGCCCGCCTGGTTCGCCCGGTCGGAGCGGATCAGGGCGGTGCTGACGTCGAGAAAGGACATGCTCAGCTCGTCCTTGTAGACGGACTGGACGCGGACGTCGCTCCTGAGCTTGGCCAGCGTCGGCTTGTCCACCTCGGCGACGAAGAAGTGGGGCGACTGCGCCGCCTCCAGAACGCGGCTGCCCTCGGAGGCCAGTTCGATGTCCCCGGCCACCGCCCGGACGCTCTGGCCCGGTTTGAGCTGGATGATCGAGCGGACCCGGTTCTTGGCCTGGAGTTCGGCGACGAGCGCCGGGCTGATGATCGGGTCGCTGCTGTCGATGGTGTCGGCGCTGAGCGCCGGTGCCATGGAGAGCACGGATGATGTCACGGCCAGCGTGGTGACGCCGGCCAGAAGAGACCGTAGCCTCACTTGTTTCCCTCCCGGAGGCTGGAGCCGTGAAGCGCTCCGGCTCCCGGCTGCGTACAGCCGCTTACCTCCCCGCCTGTGACAACTGTGATGTCAGTGACGTATGTAACCCAGAGAAACGTTGGAGGCTTTTTTGGATTAGAGCGAGGAAAGGGAGAAGACCGGTCGTATATGACCGGCCTTCTCCTCTATCAGCTATTTGACGGTTTTGAGGACGTTGGTGGCCGCCTTCTTCAGTGCCGACGCGGACGGCTTGCTGCTCAGCCGCACCTTCTCGGCGGCCGTCAGCGTCTTGGTGCCGCTGGTGCCGTGCGCCCAGTTCAGCCAGGCCGTCAGCAGCGCGCTGTCCAGCTTGGGCTTGCCGGCCTTGGTGTCCTTCAGCACCCGGTACGCCTTGCCCAGCGACGACGCCTTCGTCAGCTCGGGGAACACCTTGCTCGACTTGCTGATCAGCTTCAGGTAGCAGGTGAGCGTGGCGTCCTGGATCGTCCCGCTGTTGCGGTGGATCTCCACGGCCCACTGCTTGGTCGTCAGCTTCTTGGCCGTCGTGCCCCGCTTGCACACCGTCGCCGCGACCGCCGGTGACTGCGTCACCGTCACGGTCACCGTGACCGTCGGCAGCGGGACCGGGCTGGTGTCCGTCGTGGGCGGGTCGACCGGCTCGGGGATCGGGCCGCTGCCGTCCGTCGGGTCGGGCACCGTGGGGTCGGGGAAGCCGGGCCAGTCGGGCGGGTCCTGCGTGATGGGCGGCTGCGGGGCCGAGCCGTTCAGGGCCGCCGCCACGTCCAGGCGCGGCGTGGTGACCTGCGTGCCGCCGAGGTCGTACACGTACGGGCGGCCGGCCGCCTTCAGCGCGTTGATCAGGTCCTGCATCGAGGTCTGCGGCTTGGCCGACTTCATCAGCGCCAGCGCGCCCGCCACGTGCGGCGTCGCCATCGAGGTGCCGCTGTAGACGGCCTCGGTGTTGTCCGGGACCGCCGACGTGATGTCCACGCCCGGCGCGAACAGGTCCAGCGACGACCCGATGTTCGAGAAGTCCGCGATGCGGTCGGAGTTGTCGTTCGCCCCGACGGCCACCGCGGAGGAGACGCAGGCCGGGTGCGAGGTGCCCACGAACGACTCGTTCCCCGCCGCCGCGACGGTCGCGATGCCCTTGGTCAGCAGGGCGTCGATCTTCTCCTTGAAGAGTCTGCCCTCCTCGTAGCCGTCGCAGTCGGACTCGTAGAGGTCGCTGCCCAGGCTCATGTTCACCGCCGCGACCGGCTGGTTCAGGTTCAGCACGTAGTTCAGGGCCTGCAGCAGCGACGACTCGTACGCCAGCAGGCACGCCTGCGCGCCGCAGACGTCCTCGTCGTCGATCCGGCTGAACACCTGCACCGCCACGACGCCCGCGCCCGGCGCCACGCCTCCGGTCCCGGCCGCGATGCCCGCGACGTGGGAGCCGTGGTCGCACAGGTTCGTGCCACCGAGCCAGCACCGCTCCCAGGTGGCGTCCGCGGCGTTGCCGTCGGTCTGCTCCGTCTGGCCGTTCGGGCAGAGCGACCTGACTCCGGCGTCCTCCGTGGCGGAGAAGCACGCCTGGGCCAGGATGCGGCCCTGGAACCAGGGGTGGTCGGGGTCGATGCCGGTGTCCAGCACGGCCACGGCCTGGCCGGCGCCGGTGAAGTTCCCGGCGTGCGCCTGGTCGGCGCCGATCAGCGTGAGGTTCGGGGCGACCTCCGTCGGCGTGTACGTGCGGTCGCGGCGGATCGAGGAGACCCGGGGGTCTTCAGCCAGTTTGGCCAGCTCGTCCGCGGTGCCCTCGACGACGATGAACGACTGACTCTGCGGTTGCAGCACCACGTCCACGCTCTCGGACGCCGCCTCGTGGGCCACCGGGGCGCTCTGCGCGGGATCGGCCAGCTCGACGATGGCCCGCTCGGTGCCGCCGTCGACGCCCAACCCGTCCTCGACCTTGTCCTCGGGGTCCTTGGGCTGCTCAGCGGTCGGGGTCTCCGCGGGGTCCTGGTCGGTGGCCGGGCTCTCCTCCGCAGGGGTGTTCTCCGTCGCCGGTTGTGCCGGTGGAGTCTGCGAAACGCCCGGGGTGGGCACCGGCATGGGGTTGTCCGCGTAGGCCGAACCCGATAACGGCAGCAGGGCCAGCGCGATCGTGGTCACGATCATAGGGCGGAATCGCACAAGTCCTCCGAGGGGAGATGATCTCGGAGTTTAGGGTGATTTGCCCGGCTGGCACAGGCCCTCCAGCCGCTTTCTCACCGAACTTTCAGCAGGTGCACCTCAATCGTTCAGCCGGCTGCCGTCGTACGTGAGCCGGGATGCGTGAGCCAGACCGCGCCGAGCGGCGGGACCCGCAGCGTCCCCGAGTACGGCAGCCCGTGCCACGGCTCGTCCCCGGCCTCGACCGCCCCCATGTTGCCCACGCCGCTGCCCCAGTAGTCGTAGGCGTCGGTGTTGACCACCTCCGACCACTGCCCGGCGTACGGGAGCCCGAGCCGGTAGTTCTCGTGCGGCCCGCCGCTGAAGTTCACCACGCACGCCACCGCCGACCCGTCGTTCGCATAACGGACGAACGAGAACGTGTTCCCGGAGGCGTCGTCGGCGTCGATCCACCGGAAGCCCTCGGGCCGGGAATCCTGCTCCCACAGGGCGGGGGTCTCGCGGTAGATCCGGTTCAGGTCGCGGACCAGCCGCTGCACGCCCTGGTGGCCGTCGAACTCCAGCACCCACCAGTCGAGCCCCCGGCTCTCCGACCACTCCGAGCCCTGGCCGAACTCGCCGCCCATGAACAGCAACTGCTTGCCCGGATGCGCCCACATGAACGCCAGCAACGCCCGGAGCTGCGCGAACCGCTGCCACTCGTCGCCCGGCATCTTGCCCAGCAGCGAGCCCTTGCCGTGCACGACCTCGTCGTGGGACATCGGCAGCACGTAGTTCTCGGAGTAGGCGTACAGCAGCGAGAACGTCATCCGGTGGTGGTGGTACTGGCGGAAGATCGGCTCGTGCCGCAGGTACTCCAGCGTGTCGTGCATCCAGCCCATGTTCCACTTGAACCCGAAGCCGAGCCCTCCGAGGTGCACCGGGCGCGAGACCCCCGGCCACGCCGTCGACTCCTCCGCCACGGTCGAGATGCCGGGCGCCTCCCGGTAGCAGAGCGAGTTCATCTCCTTGAGGAACTCGACCGCGTCGAGGTTCTCCCTGCCCCCGTACACGTTGGGCGTCCACTCGCCTTCGCGCCGCGAGTAGTCGAGGTAGAGCATCGAGGCCACCGCGTCCACCCGCAGCCCGTCGATGTGGAACTCCCTCAGCCAGTAGAGCGCGTTGGCGACCAGGAAGTTGCGCACCTCCTTGCGGCCGAAGTCGAAGACGTACGTGCCCCAGTCGGGGTGCTCGCCCCTGGCCGGGTCGGCGTGCTCGTAGAGCGGCGTGCCGTCGAAGCGGGCCAGCGCCCAGTCGTCCATCGGGAAGTGGGCCGGCACCCAGTCGAGCAGCACGCCGATGCCGCTCTGGTGCATGCGGTCCACGAAGTGGCGGAACTCGTCGGGCGTGCCGAACCTGGCCGTCGGCGCGTAGTAGGAGGTCACCTGGTAACCCCACGAGCCGCCGAACGGGTGCTCGGCGATCGGCAGCAGCTCCACGTGGGTGAAGCCCAGGTCGGCGACGTACTCGGAGAGCTGGTCGGCCAGCTCCACGTACGACAGGCCAGGCCGCCACGAGCCCAGGTGCACCTCGTAGATGCTCATCGGCCCGGTCAGCGGCTGCCGCTCGCGCTGCTCGACCGTCCAGGCGTCGTCCTGCCAGGAGTAGTCGGACTTGTCGATCACCGAGGCCGTCAGCGGCGGCACCTCGGTACGCCTGGCCATCGGGTCGGCCTTGTCCCGCCACCTCCCGTCGGCGCCCAGCACCTGGTACTTGTACCGCTGGCCCGCACCCAGCCCCGGCACGAACAGCTCCCACACCCCCGACCGGCCCAGCGACCGCATGGGGTAGGCGGTGCCGTCCCAGTGGTTGAAGTCGCCGACGACCCTGACGCCGCGCGCGTTGGGAGCCCAGACGGAGAACGCGGTGCCGTGCACGTCCTCGTGCACCATCACCCGGGCGCCGAGCGCCTCCCACAGCCGCTCGTGCCGCCCCTCGCCGATGAGGTGCAGGTCCACCTCGCCCAGCGTGGGCCAGTGCCGGTACGGGTCGCGCGTCTCGTACGGCTGCGCCCCGGCGTACTCGATGCTCAGCGTGTAAGAGGGCACCTTGTCCAGCCCAGGGACGGTCACCTCGAAGACCCCGTGGGCCTGGTGCTTCATGTCGTGGGCAGAGCCGTCATCGAGCACGACGCGCACCCGTTCGGCCAGCGGGCGCAGCGTGCGGAAGACCACCCCGCCCGCAACGGGGTGTGCTCCGAGCACGGAGTGCGGATCATGGTGCGCGCCGCCCGCCAGGCGGTCGAGCTCTGTCCTCATCGGCATGCTCCCAACCCTGCCTCATCGATGACGTCCATCTCAGGCACTGCCCGCTTTCACCGGGACAATCACGGGATGTGCGAAAAACTGGGCATGTTCTTGGGTTTATACGAGACCCACGACCATTGTGTCGTGAGTGGTCGTCGCCACGATCGCTCCGGGTGCGGGGGTCAGCGCCGTTGACGCGGTCTCGGAGCTCTCCGGCGCGGCGAAGCCCAGCGGGACGCGTGCCGCCGGGCCGCCGTCCCAGGGGGTGACCTGGACCGTCGCGACCTCCTGGGCCGTCACGAGGGCCCGCTCCAGCGGGAGCCGGGAGACGGCCCAGTCGCGGCTCTGCGCGGGCAGGGCGGGCGGCAAGCCCTCCCGCCCGTCGGGGAACGACCTCCACCCGCCGCTCGCCCGCCCGCCGTCCGCCACCAGCTCCGCGTCCGCCACCAGCCCCGTGTCCGCCACCTGCCCTGTGCCGGTCGCTGTGCCGGTCTCGGGAGGGCCGTCGGCGAGGTATCCCCTGCTGGTGAAGAACGTGTCGTCGGCCGTGGCGTGGTCGCCGTCCGCGACGACCCGTCCGTCCTGGGACAGGATCACCCCGGCGGTCTCGCCCTCCTCCGGCCACGTCACCCACAGGGCCCGCCCGTCCCTGGACGGCGTGACGGCCGGCCCAGACGCGCTCACCCCCGGCAGCCCGTGCCGCCACACTTCGGCCCCGGTACGCGGGTCGAGGCCGAGCACCTGGACCCGGGCCCCGCTGCCGCCCGCCCCCGACGCGCCGGGACCGCAGCGGGCGAGAGTCACCACCACGTCGCCGAGCATGACGGGCCGGACGGCGTCCTCCGGGCCCGTGGCCGCCACGCAGTCCTCCTGCGCGGTCCTGCGCCAGCGCGGGCGCAAGGTGTGCAGGTCCCAGCCGGTGAGCCGCCCGTCCGCCGCCCACGTGACGGCGCTCTCGTCGCCCAGGACGAAGTCGGCCCGCCACATGTCCGAGGACAGCCGGTAGTCCACGTCCCCCCACGGGTCGGCGATGAGGGAGCGCAGCCGGCCGGTGGCCGCGTCCAGCACCGCCAGGCGGTCGGCCCGGTCCGCCGCCTCCTCCCCGGGCCTGAGCGTGACGGTCACCGTACGGCCGTCGGGTGACACCCGCAGGTCCGACGAGCGGGCGCCGGGCCTGCGGTAACGCCACCGCTCGCGGCCGGTCGCGGCGTCCAGCGCGACGACCCCGTCGGTGAGCCGGACGACGAGGCCGCCCGTGGTCACGATCACGCCTTCCCAGGGACGGGCGTCGGGGGAGTTCCACCGCCAGCCCACCCTGCTCACCGTCTGGGGCGTCGGCGCGGCCCGAGCGGCTCCGCGTGCCGTGACGGACTCGTCCCACGTGATGAGGGGTACGGACGGCACGGCGTACACCGCGGCCATCGCCGTCCCCGACGCCGCCACGCCCGCCGCCGCCCGTGCGATCGCCCCGGCCGGTGGGCGGGAGGTCACGTCGGGGGTCATGGTGGCGTACAGGACCAGGCCGATCACCATGATCGCCGCGCCCGAGGAGAAGGCGAAGTCACGGAACTCGGGGTAGCCGGTCCCGATCGCCTCCGACAGCCTGCGCCAGCCCAGGATCACCAGGACGCCCGCCGCCGCCGTGCTCGTCCACGCCAGGCCCCGGACGTCCCCGGCCCGCTGCCGCGCGGCGGACAGCTCGGTCTCCTGCTGCCAGCCGGTGAGCGCGCGGGCCGCCGCGATCCTGCGCGCCACGGCGACGTGCGCGGACGCGAACGCGACGAGCACCAGCGCCATCACCACGGTCATCGTCGTGGCCACGCCCGAGGGCCTGGACTCCACGGCTCCCGATCGCCACAACAGGTAGCCCCACCCGGTCAAACCCGCGCCGCCCAGCGCGAGCCCGCCTCCGAGCCAGCCCCACGTCCCGCCCCGATGAATCATGTGAGCGGAGCATAACCAGCGATGGTGTGAGTTGTCGTCAAATGCCGCAGTCGGCGAGCGGCTGGGCGGGTGGCTAGGTGGTGCGGGGGCGGAAGGCGGCCAGGGGGATGGACAGCCAGGTGGGCCGGTTGCGGGCCTCGTAGACGACCTCGTAGACCGCCTTGGACAGCTCGAACGCCCGCAGCAGCGCCGCGTCCGCCGGCGTGATCACGCCCCCGTTCCTGGTGTACCCGTCGAGGAACGCGGCCCGGTTGCGGTCGGCCCACTCCTGGGCACGGGGCTCCAGCGTCTCGGCCTCGGGCCGGTCGGCCAGCAGGTGGCGGGCCGCGTAGTCGAACGAGCGCATCATCCCCGCCACGTCCCGCAGCGGCGAGTACAGGGCCCGGCGCTCGGCCAGCGGCTGGCCCGGCTCGCCCTCGAAGTCGAGCACCACCCAGTCCGTCGACGTCCGCATGACCTGGCCCAGGTGGTAGTCGCCGTGAACCCGTTGCACGGGCACCTCGTCGGTGAGCAGCTCCACCCGGTAGTAGGCGTTCTCGATGGCGCTCACGTGCTGCCGCAGCTCGGGCACCTCGCCCACGGCCCGGCCCAGCCGCCGCCGGAAACCCTCGGCCATGAGCTTGACCTCGTGGATCGCCACGACGTCGGTGGGGAAGGCGGCGGCCAGCTCGCGGTGCACGCGGGCGGTGGCGCCGCCCAGCCGCAGCGACTCGGCCGCGAAGTCCCCGCCCGCCTCGGCCGCCGTGATCTCGGGCAGCGAGGCGTACAGGTCGCGCACGCTGGCCAGGGCCAGGCCCCAGCCGTCGTTGGCGGGGGTCAGGAACTCCTGAAGGATCGCGAGCGTGGTGTCGGTGCCGTCGAGGTCGGTCTCGATCCACCCGTACGGCTGCGCGATGTGCGGCGCGTCCCTGGCCGCCAGCGCGGTGACGACCTCCAGCTCGGGGTTGACGCCGGGGATGAGCCGGCGGAAGAGCTTGCAGATGTAGGCGTCCCCGTACACCAGCGAGGTGTTGGACTGCTCGGCCCCCAGCACGAGGCTGCGCGGCGAGGTGTCGACGATGACGCCGGGCACGTGGCGCATGCGCAGACCGTTGTGGGTCTCGTCGCGGGCCATGCCCTCCAGGAGCCAGTCCGTGCGGTCGGAGTCGTGCGCGGCGTCGTAGAGGAAGGTGTCGCCGACGGTGCCGATGAGGGCGTGGGTCAGCCGGTCGGGCAGCTCGGTGCGCTCGCCCAGCAGGACCTGGTAGCGGTCGCGCGAGCCCTCCTGCCAGACGGCCACGATCAGGTGTCTCAGTCCGGGCGTCAGCTCGACGTCCGAGTCGATCGACAGGCTGTCGATCGGGCGCCCCTTGCCGCCGAACCATCGCTGGCGGCTGATCCATGCGGCAAGGAGCTCGTCAAGCACGTCCTACTCCTCCTGGGTGACGGCCGGCGGGAGCGTGAACCAATAGAACCCATGCCCAGGAAGCGTCAAAAGATACGGAAGTTCGCCAATTGCCGGGAATGGTACGCCCCCCATCGTCTCCACCGGGGACACGCCGACGAATCTCCGCAGATCCAGCTCGACCGGCTGCGGGAAGCGTGACAGGTTGTTCACGCAGAGCATCCGGTCGTCGCCCAGCTCTCGGACGAACGCCAGCACGCTGGGGTTGGAGGAGTTGAGCTCGGCGTAACCGCCCAGCCCGAAGACCGGGTGGCGCTTGCGGATCTCGATCATGCGCCGGGTCCAGTGCAACAGCGAGCCGGCGTTCTTCTGCTGGGCCTCGACGTTGGTGCCCTGGTAGCCGTAGATCGGGTCCATGATGACCGGCAGGTAGAGCCGCCCGGGGTCGCAGTCGGAGAAGCCGGCGTTGCGGTCGGGGTCCCACTGCATGGGCGTGCGCACGCCGTCGCGGTCGCCGAGCCAGATGTTGTCGCCCATGCCGATCTCGTCGCCGTAGTAGAGCACGGGGGAGCCGGGCAGCGACAGGAGCAGGGCGGTGAACAGCTCGATCTGGTTGCGGTCGTTCTCCAGCAGGGGCGCCAGGCGGCGGCGGATGCCGACATTCGCCCGCATGCGCGGGTCTTTGGCGTACTCGGTGTACATGTAGTCGCGTTCTTCGTCCGTGACCATTTCGAGCGTGAGCTCGTCGTGGTTGCGGAGGAAGATTCCCCACTGGCAGTGCTCAGGGATCTTCGGCGTCTGCGCCAGGATCTCGGAGATGGGGTAGCGCGACTCCCTGCGGACGGCCATGAAGATCCTGGGCATCAGCGGGAAGTGGAAGGCCATGTGGCACTCGTCCCCGCCGCCGACCGGATCGCCGAAGTACGCCACCACGTCCGACGGCCACTGGTTCGCCTCGGCGAGCAGCACCCGGTCCGGGTAGAGCCGGTCCACCTCGGCGCGGACCCGCTTGAGGTATTGGTGGGTCTCCGGCAGGTTCTCGCAGTTGGTGCCCTCTTCCTCGAAGAGGTACGGCACCGCGTCCAGCCGGAACCCGTCGATGCCCAGGTCCAGCCAGAACCGCAGCACCTCCAGCATCGCCTCCTGCACGGCCGGGTTCTCGTAGTTGAGGTCCGGCTGGTGGTGGAAGAAGCGGTGCCAGTAGTACTGGCCGCGTACCGGGTCGTAGGTCCAGTTGGACGTCTCGGTGTCGATGAAGATGATCCGGGCGTCCTGGTACTTCTCATCCGTGGACGACCAGACGTAGAAGTCCCCGTACGGCCCCTCGGGGTCGTGCCTGGACGCCTGGAACCACGGGTGGGCGTCGCTGGTGTGGTTCATGACGAGGTCGGCGACGACCCGCATGCCACGTTTGTGCGCCTCCTCGACCAGCTTCACGAAGTCCCCGAGGTCGCCGAACTCCGGGAGGATCTTCATGAAGTCCGAGATGTCGTAGCCGCCGTCCCGCAGCGGCGAGTTGTACAGCGGCAGCAGCCAGAGGCAGTCGACGCCCAGCCATTGGAGGTAGTCGAGTCTGCTGATGAGACCCTTGATGTCGCCGGTGCCGTCTCCGTTGGAGTCGGCGAAACCTCTGATCAGGACCTCGTAGAAAACCGCCCGCTTGTACCAGTAGGGATCGCGCGGCTTTTCCTCGTCAAAGGTGTTGGGAATGGGTGTGGAGCTCATGAGCCGCTCCGTGGACGGCTCGTGAGGGAGGCGCTTTCACACACGTCGAAGACTCCCCGCTTGAGTTCAGTTTCTACCGTGGCGCGGCTCGTACGGTGAGAATGTGGGCAGGCTGGATGTGGGGGTCGAGGCGTACGTAGTTGCTCTGCCGCCAGCGATACGACTCGCCCGACAGCTCGTCGTCGACCACGAACTCGGCGTTCCAGTCGAGACCGAGGGCGGGCAGGTCCAGATCTACGGTGGCCTCGTGGGTGTGGTGTGGATCCAGGTTGATGACCGCCAGCACGACGTCGCCCAGCCCGTGCCGTCGTGTGGCCGGGTCATAGGCGCCCGGGAGTCGTTTCGAGAAACAGACCAGGTCCGGGTGGTCGACCCTGTGGAACCGTAGATTACGCAATTCTTGCAGTGCCGGATGTGCTCTTCGGAACAAATTCAGATTGGTGATGAAGGGGGCCAGGCTCCATCCTTCGCGTTCGGCCGCGGCCCAATCGCGCGGTTTGTACTGATATTTTTCACTGTCGAGATATTCCTCGCTTCCTGGGCGCACTGGCACGTTTTCGAGGAGTTCGTACCCGGAATAGACGCCCCAGGTGGGTGAGGCCAGCGCCGCCAGCACCGCCCTGATCTTGAACCCGGGCACCCCGCCGTGCTGGAGGTACTCGTGCAGGATGTCCGGCGTGTTCACGAACAGGTTCGGCCGCAGGTAGGACGAGGTCTCGTGGGCCAGCTCGGTGAGATAGCTCTCCACGTCCTGCTTGGAGTTCTTCCAGGTGTAGTACGTGTACGACTGGTGGAAGCCCGTCTTGGCGAGCGTGCGCATCATCGCCGGCCGGGTGAACGCCTCCGCCAGGAAGATCACGTCGGGGTCCGTCTCGTGGATGTCGGCCAGCAGCCGCTCCCAGAACGCCACCGGCTTGGTGTGCGGGTTGTCCACCCGGAAGATGCGCACCCCGTGGGCCATCCAGTGCCGCAGCACCCGCCTGACCTCGGCGTAGATGCCCTCGGGGTCCTTGTCGAAGTTGATCGGGTAGATGTCCTGGTATTTCTTGGGCGGGTTCTCGGCGTACGCGATCGACCCGTCGGCCCTGATCGTGAACCATTCGGGGTGTTCCTGCACCCACGGGTGGTCGGGGGAGCACTGCAGGGCGAAGTCGAGCGCGATCTCCATGCCCAGCTCCCTGGTGCGGCCGACGAACTCGTCGAAGTCGTCGATCGTGCCCAGGTCGGGGTGGATCGCGTCGTGGCCGCCGTCCTCCGAGCCGATCGCCCACGGCGAGCCGGGCTCGTCGGGCTCGGGGCTGAGCGTGTTGTTGCGCCCCTTGCGGTAGGTGGTGCCGATCGGATGGACGGGCGGCAGGTAGACGACGTCGAAGCCCATCTTGGCGATGGCGGGCAGCCGTTTGCCGGCGGTCTGGAAATTTCCGGACTTGGAGATGCCCAGCTCGTTCACCACCGCGCCTTCCGAGCGCGGGAAGAACTCGTACCAGGAGCCGTACAGCGCCCTGCGCCGGTCCACCCGGATCCTGAACGACTTGGACCTGGTCACCAGCTCGCGGAACGGGTGCGCGCCCAGCAGCGCGGCGGTCTCGGGGAGCTGGACGATCGACAGCCGGGCCCGCGGGTCGAGGTCCTCGTCACGCAGTGTGGCCGAGACCGACAGCAGCGCGGCACGGTGGCCGCACGCGCTGTCGCCGTTGCCGCTCTGCTTGCCGTGCCCGTTCCTGGAGGCGTTCGCGGGGCCGTTGCGTACGGGGTGGTCGTCGGGGCAGTCGGCGGGGCGTACGGCCTTGGCCGCCCGCTCGAAGAGCCGGGCGCCCTCCTCGCACATGAGGTCGACGTCCATGCCGCGGGGGATCTTGATCTCGGCGTCGTGCAGCCAGGTGCCGATCGGGTCGCTCCACGCCTCCACCCGGAACTGCCAGTCGCCCTCGGCCGGCAGGCTCACGTCGACACCCCAGCGGTCGGTGCCGGGGGACAGCTCGCGCATCGGTCTCAGGCGCCCGCGCTGCCCGTCGGGCGCGGTGAGCACCACACCCGCGGCCACGGAGTCGTGGCCCTCTCTGAACACGGTCGCCGAGACCTGGAAGGTCTCGCCGGCGACCGCCTTGGCGGGCCATTGCCCGCAGTCGACGACGGGGGAGATGTCCGTGATGGGAATTCGTCCGATCATCGCATTCAAGGGTTTGCGGCGGCACTCCCGGTGCCGCCGGAGGCTTTCCCTGGCAGGAACGATCCTTGCATGTAAATTGTGGACAGCAGCGGATAGACCTCCCGAGAGTGTCTGCGGGAAGGTCCAACAACCTGGAAAGTTGCCCCAATAGTCCATCTTCATGCTTGTTCCCGGAAGGGGTTTGAAGCGGCTTGGAGAGGGTGAAGGACTCAGAGGTCCCTCCTAGCCCGTAGGGTGCAGAAACGTGAGAGCTATCCGCCGGTTTACCGTCCGCACCGTCCTGCCCGCGGAGCTGGCCGCCCTCGGCGAGCTCGTGCACAATCTCCGCTGGTCCTGGCACCCGGAGACGATCGACCTCTTCGCGGAGGTCGACGGCGATCTCTGGGAGCAGGTCGGGCACGACCCCGTGGCCCTGCTGGGCGCCGTCACCCCCGCGCGGCTGAGCGAGCTGGCGGCCGACCGCCGGTTCCTGCGCCGCCTCGCCGACGCCGCTGATGACCTGCGCGAATACATGACCTCCCCGCGCTGGTACCAGACGCTGCCCGACGGCGCGCGGGCCATCGCCTACTTCTCGCCCGAATACGGCATCGCCGCTGCGCTGCCGCAGTACTCCGGCGGCCTCGGCATCCTGGCCGGCGACCACCTCAAGGCCGCCAGCGACCTGGGCGTGCCCATCCTCGCGGTGGGGCTGCTCTACCGGCACGGCTACTTCACTCAGTCGCTTTCGCCAGAGGGCTGGCAGCTCGAGCACTATCCCTCGCTCGACGCGGGCGGGCTGCCGCTGAGCCTGCTCAAGGACGCCGAGGGCGTCCCGGTCAAGATCCGCCTGTCCCTCCCCGACGACCGCGTGCTGCACGCCCAGGTCTGGGTGGCCCAGGTCGGGCGGGTGCCGCTGCTGCTGCTCGACTCCGACGTGGCCGACAACGACCTCGCGGCCCGCGACGTCACCGACCGGCTCTACGGCGGCGGCACCGACCACCGGCTCATGCAGGAGCTGCTGCTCGGCGTGGGCGGCGTACGCGCGATCCGGGCCTACTGCAAGATCACCGGGCACGCCGACCCCGAGGTCTTCCACACCAACGAGGGCCACGCGGGGTTCCTCGGCCTCGAACGCATCCGCGAGCTGACCGAGGCGCGGCTGTCGTTCGACGAGGCGTTGGAGGCGGTGCGGGCGGGCACGGTGTTCACCACGCACACCCCCGTCCCCGCGGGCATCGACCGCTTCCCCGTCGACATGATCGAGCGGCACTTCGGCGGGGCGGGCGCGTGGCCGACCGTGCCCGTGGAGCGCATCCTCGCCCTGGGCGCGGAGGCCGACCCCGGCCGCTTCAACATGGCCGTCATGGGCATGCGCCTGGCCCAGCGCGTCAACGGCGTGTCCGAGCTGCACGGACAGGTCAGCCGCGAGATGTTCAAGGATCTCTGGCCAGGCTTCGACGTCGACGACGTCCCCATCGGGTCGATCACCAACGGCGTGCACGCGCCCACCTGGGTGGGCAGGGAGCTGATGGAGCTGGCCGGGCGCGAGGTGCCCTCGCTGCTGGAACGGGCGCGCGGCTGGGAGTCCATCCAGAAGATCTCCGACGCCGACATCTGGAAGATCCGCGGCGAGCTGCGCCGGCGGCTGGTCGAGGGGGCCAGGGTGCGGCTGCGCCGGTCGTGGCGCGCGCGCGGGGCCTCAGACGCAGAGCTGGGCTGGATCGACGACGCGCTCGACCCCGACGTGCTGACGATCGGGTTCGCCCGCCGGGTGCCGTCGTACAAGCGGCTCACGCTCATGCTGCGCGACCCCAGGCGGCTGACCGAGCTGCTGCTCGACCCCGACAAGCCCGTGCAGATCGTGATCGCGGGCAAGGCGCACCCCGCCGACGAGGGCGGCAAGAAGCTGATCCAGCAGATCGTCAAGTTCGCCGACCTGGCGAAGGTCCGCCACCGGATCGTGTTCCTGCCCGACTACGACATGGCGCTCGGCCGGCTCATGGTCCAGGGCTGCGACGTCTGGCTGAACAACCCGCTGCGCCCGCTGGAGGCCTCCGGCACGTCGGGGATGAAGTCCGCGCTCAACGGCGGGCTCAACCTGTCCATCCGCGACGGCTGGTGGGACGAGTGGTACGACGGCACCAACGGCTGGGCCATCCCCACCGCCGACGGCGTCGCCGACACCGACCGGCGCGACGTGCTGGAGGCCGCCGCCCTCTACGACCTGATCGAGCACGAGGTGTCCGACCGCTTCTACGACCGCGGCCCCGACGGCCTGCCGCGGCGCTGGATGGAGATGGTCAAGCACACGCTCACCTCGCTCGGCCCGAAGGTGCTGGCCGGGCGCATGCTGCGCGACTACGTGATCGACCTGTACAACCCGGCCGCCGCCGCCGCCCGCGCGCTGTCGGCCGACTCCCACGCCCCGGCCAAGGCGTTCGCCGCCTGGCGGGTGCGGGTGACCAGGGCCTGGCCCGGGGTGCGGGTCGAGCACGCCGAGGCGTCCGGCGTGGACGACACCCCCGAGGTCGGCTCGACCGTGGAGCTGCACGCCACGATCGCGCTCGGCGACCTCGAACCGGGCGACGTGCTGGTGCAGGCCGCCTACGGCAAGGTCGGGCCGCACGACGAGCTGGTGCACCCGGCGTACACGACGCTGTCGGCGGGGTCGGTGGACGACGACGGGCGGGCCCACTACACGGGCGTGGTGCCGCTCGACCGTACGGGGGCGTTCGGCTACACCGTTCGCGTCGTGCCGTACCACCCGCTGCTGGCCACCCCGGCGGAGCTGGGGCTGATCACCGTGCCCGAGGAGCCCGCGGGTATGACGAACGGAACATTGCGCTAAACAAGCGGCATAATCAGGGGGTGGACGACAGCCTGAACGGCCTGCGGGCCGACACTCTGGTGGCCACGGTTCGCGGTGTGCTGCCCTCGCTGACGCCTGCCGCCCAGACCGTCGCCCGCCTCATCCTGGAAGACCCCGCGACGGTGGCCAGGAGCACGATCACGGAGCTTTCGGCCGCCTCCGGCACCAGCGAGGCCACGATCGTACGCACGGCGCGGCTGCTCGGCTTCGCCGGTTACCCGCAGCTCAGGCTGGCCTTAGCCGCAGCCGCCGCGCAGCCCGACCGGCTGGTGCCCGGCGACCTCGCCCCCGACGACCCCCTGTCGGAGGTCATCCAGAAGGTGGCCAGGGCCGAGTCCGAGGCGATCAACGACACCGTGGCCCAGCTCACCTCCGAGCGGCTCGGGCTGGTGGTCGACGCCATCGTCGGGGCCAGGCGCGTCGACGCCTACGGTGTGAGCGCCTCGGGCCTGGTGGCGGAGGACGTCGCACAGAAGCTGCTGCGCATCGGGCTGTCGAGCCACGCCTTCCAGGACGCCCACCTGGCGTTGACCAGCGCGGTGCTGCTGAGGCGGGGCGACGTCGCCATCGGCATCAGCACCTCGGGCGAGACGCCCGACGTGATCGAGCCGCTGAGCCGGGCCAAAGAGGCCGGCGCCACCACGGTGGCGATCACCAACAACCCCCGTTCCACGATCGCGGAGCTGGCCGAACACGTGCTGATCTCGGCCGGGCGCGAGACGGAGTTCCGTCCCGGCGCCCTGGCCAGCCGCATCAGCCAGCTCCTCGTGGTCGACTGCCTGTTCGTCGGCGTCGCCCAGCGCACGTTCGACTCCTCTCAGGAGGCGCTCGCGAGCACCAGGCGGGCCGTCAAGGAGTTCACCCGGAGAACGTCACCTGCACGTCGTCAGCCTTGACGAACATCACGCGGTGCCCGAACTGGATCTCCAGGTACTTCGTCCTGCCCCGGACGACCTGGTGGTCCTCCAGGTTGAAGGTGACCGCGCGGTAGTACTCCGTGGCCGCGGGTCCCGCGAGCGTGTACTTCTCGCCCGCCGAGAACGTGTACTGCAGCGGCGTCACCGCCTGGTACGGGACCCCGGCCGGGTACGCCTCCTGCTCCGGGTACGCCCTGCCGTACACCGGGACCGTGGCCTTGCCCGCCTTCGGCGTGACCACGAGCCCCATCGACGGCACCGCGGTCGGGGCGTCGGCCGGGTTGTGGAACCACGCCTTCTGTCCCAGGTACCAGATGGCCGTCCAGTCGCCCTGCCGCTCGGCCACGGCGAAGCGCTGGCCGGTGCTCGCGCGGGCGCTGTGGTCGTACACGCTGTAGAGCGACTCGCCCGTCGGGTGCTTGCCGATGTCCTTGACCAGCGGCGCGTCCTGCCGCGGCTCGGTACGCAGCCAGACCGTGCCGGCGGGCAGCGGCGGGCAGGCGGCCTCGGGGTTCTTGCGGTCGCAGCCGTAGAAGTAGGGCTTGTTGGTGGCGAAGTCCGGCTTGATCATGACGGACCCGGAGCGCGGCCCCCCGAACGGGTGCAGCGGCGCCCCCATGAGCTGGAAGTAGTGCGCCCAGTCCCAGAACGGCCCCGGGTCCTCGTGCATGCCGCGCACGGTCGTCGGCAGGGTGCCCGGCACGTTGTCGTGGCCCAGGATGTGGGCGCGGTCGAGCGGCACACCGTGCTTGAGCGCCAGGTAGCGGACCAGGCGGGCGGAGGAGCGGTACATCGCCTCGGTGTACCAGGCGCCGCCCTCGGCCAGGAACCCTTCGTGCTCGATGCCGACCGACTTGGCGTTGATGTACCAGTTGCCGGCCTGCCAGGCGACGTCCTTGGTCTTGATGTGCTGGGCGATGTGGCCGTCGGCGGAGCGGACGGAGTAGTGCCAGCTCGCGCCGTAGTTGGGGTCCTGGTTGAGCCGGATGGAGGGCAGGAAGTAGCCCTCCATGTCGTGGATGATGATGTAGTCGACCTTCTGGCTCTTCGGCCGGTCGGCCAGGTCGTAGTGACCGTAGTCGTCGTCAGGGAGCTGCTGGTAGGCGGCCGGGATCCACTCGCACGAGATCGAGGCGGGGCACTCCACGCCGTCGGGCCGGGTCTGCCGCAGGCCGAGCCGCTCCAGCCACTTCTCGATCTTCTCCAGGCCGGGCACGGCGGGCAGGGTGACCCGCTGCCCGTCGTCGGTCGTGCGCGCGGCGCCCTCCTCGATGAGCGAGAAGACCTCGTCGGCGAAGAACCTGGCCGCTCCCGACTCCTCGGCGCCCGAGTATCTGGCGACCGCGCCGTACCACTGGCCGGGGTCGTCGGAGAGGGGCGCACCGAGCGCCTTCTGGTAGTCGGCCAGCAGCGCGGCGCCGCCGCGGATGTTGGCGGCGTCGTCCGTACGCAGCCGCTCGTGGCTCTCGCCGGTCAGCGCGGCGGCCCGCTCCATGGTGCGCAGCGAGGCCGGGATCTCGGCGGGGGCCGGTTGTTCGGCGGGCGGGGCCAGGGGGCGGCTGTCGTCGCCGCGGGCGTCCTCCTCGCCCTCCCCGTGGTGGTTGGAGGTGGTGAAGGCGGCGGCGTCGGTCAGGTGCATGGGCCCGAAACCGGCGTCGCTGGAGGGCAGGCCCGCGTGGGCCTCCCAGCGCGACTCCAGGTAGGAGACGCCCAGCAGCACGCTCTCGGGAACCTGGAACTCCTCGGCCGCGGCGGCGAACGCCTGCTGCCGGTCGGCGGGCTGCTGGGCCTGAGCGGCGCTCACATTGCTTAACGGCAGCAGGGCGACGAGCGAGATCGCCAATAGTCTGCGCATGAACCACTCCTCGGGGCTGGGGGGCGCATCGTGCAGTTCAGCGTCTCAACATCTTCCTTCGCGGGCGAGATCTTTACGAAGATAATTTTCGGCCGTTGACACTCCGTCAGGCCGGGCGGTCGCCCGGAGCCGGGATCTGCCCCGCCGTGGACCGCGTACCGGCGGCTCTTGGGCTCGGCTTGACGTCCGGGCGGCTCGCCTCTGTGTCGCTCGCTTCTGGGCCGCTCGCTCTGTGCGGCTACGGCACCAGGACGACCTTGCCCGTCGTCCGCCGTGACTCCAGCGCGGCGTGCGCGGCGGCGGCCTCGGACAGCGGGAACGCCTGCACGGCCGGCACCAGCGTGCCCTCGGCCGCCGCCGCCAGCGCCCTGGCCTCGTACGCGGGGCGTTGCTCCGGCCGGCCGATCAGGAGCAGCAAGGCGTTGGTCACGGTCAGGCCGCGCTCCTCGACCAGGCGGGGATCGGGCGCGAAGTCCTGCTTCGAGGCGTTGCCGATGGTGACGTACCGGCCGCCGTCGGCCAGCAGCCCCACCGCCGCGCGTGCCTTGTCGCCGCCCACCCCGTCGAGCACGGCCGTCACCTTCCTGCCGCCGAGCCGGTCGGCGACCGCCTCCGCCCAGGAGGGCTCGTCGTAGTCCACGGCGAGGTCGGCGCCCAGCTCGCGCACGGCCGCCACCTTGGCGGGGCCGCCCGCCGCGCCGATCACCCTGGCGCCCAGGCGGCGGGCGTACTGGACGACCAGCCGGCCGATCCCGCCCGCCGCCGAGGTCACCAGGACGACGTCAGCGGCCGACAGCGCGGCCACGTCGAGGAACTCCAGCGCGGTGCGCCCGGTGACGATCATCGCCACGGCCGCCTCGTGGCTCAGCCCGTCGGGCAGCCGGTGCACGGCCGCCACGTCGGCCACGGCCAGCTCCGCGTACCCGCCCGGCTGACCGCCAGAGGTCACCACGTCCAGGCCGATCCAGCCGGGGTCCACGCCGGGGCCGGTGGCGTCCACGCGGCCGGCCACCTCGCCGCCGAAGATCGTCGGCAGCTCGGGCAGCGGCGGCATGTAGCCGCTGGACAGGCCGGCCCGCAGCGCCGTCTCGATCAGGTGCACCCCGGCCGCCTTGACGGCGATCCGCACCTGGCCGGGGCCGGGCTCGGGATCGGGGACGCTCTCGTGGACGAGGTTCTCCGCAGGGCCGAAGGAGTGCAGGACCACAGCGCGCATGACAGGTCTCCCGGATTGGACGACGTCGGTTTCGTTCCTCCGAGCCTGCATCCTCAAGTTTGCTTGAGGTCAACCGGCGGCCCTGGCGAGGTCGGGGACGGCCAGGGGTTCCAGCGGCGAGACCCCCATCAGGAGGGTGGCCGGGTGAACAGGTGCCGCCAGCGTTCCGCGGCCTGGAGCATGTCCTCGTTGGTGTGCTGGAGGAAGCGGGCCACGGTCTCCATGCGCAGGCCGACGGGCGTGGCGGGCCCGAAGATCCGGGCGCCGTCGAGGGCGGTCTCGGCCAGCATCGCGTTGCGCTGCGCGCTGGCCAGGAACGACCGGTACCAGATCCACTCGTCCACGACGTACCGGTCGCGCCGCCGCCGGGTGTCGCGCTCGCGCCTGACCAGCTCCTGCTCCTCCAGGTAGGAGATCGCGGTGGAGATCGAGGCGGGGCTGACCTGCAGGCGTTCGGACAGCTCCTTGGCGGTGAGTGTGCCGGTGTCGGTGGTGGACAGGCACGTGAGGACCCTGGCCATCATGCGCGGCAACCCCGTCTGGACCAGGGTCTGCGTGATCCGCTCCTCGAACGCCCGCACCGCCCCTGGATCGCGCCCGTGGCCCGCCGTGGGCGCCCGGCGGGCCTGCGGCGTGGGCGTCCTGCGGCGGCGGGCCCGTTGCCTGGCCGCCTGCTGGGCGCGGTCGGCCCGGTAGTCCTGCTGGCCGCCGTTGCGCAGGACCTCCCGGCTGACCGTGGAGGTCGGCCGGCCGAGACGCCGGGCGATCTCGGCATAGCCGAGTCCTTCCGACAGGCCCTCCGCTATCTGCCGGCGGTCCTGCTGGGTGAGCCGGTCTCCCATGCGCGTTCGCCTCCCGTCGTCCGATCGTGCCTGGCCAGTATTGCGTTCGCGGCCAGCTCGTTGCAACAGGTGGCAGGGAGAGGGGTTGCATTCAGTGCTAGGATCGTTGCAATCTTCACCGACTATGACCTGTGGGTACTCGGAGATACGACTCTAGATGGATTGACGAGATATTAAACGCAACGTAGCTTTTGGAGCTGTCTGAACACGTACTATCGCGAATCAGGAGCCCTGAGAATGAACAAGACCCTTCGGACCGCACTGTGCCTGCTCCTCGCAGGGACGCTCGTGCCCGCCGCCGCCACCAGCGCCGCCGCCACCGAGCGGCCCGAGCTGCAGCAGGTGCTCGACCGGGCCGTCGCCGGCGGCGGCGTGCCGGGCATCCTCGCCGAGGTGCGCGACGGGCGTACCCGCTGGTTCGGTACGGCCGGCGTCGCCGACACCGGGACCGGCCGCGAACGCACCTCGCGCGACCGGTTCAGGATCGGCAGCCTCAGCAAGGCGTTCACCTCGACCGTGGTGCTGCAACTCGACGCCGAGGGCAGGCTGGACCTCGACGACACCGTGGAAAGCCGGCTCCCGGGCATGGTGCGCGGCGGCGACAGGATCACCGTGCGGCAGTTGCTCAACCAGACCAGCGGGATCTTCAACTACAGCCTCGACGAGAAGCTGGTGTCCACGTACGTCGGCCCCGGCTTCCTGGAGCACCGCTTCGACCGCGTTCGCCGCGAGGACCTGGTGGAGATCGCCATGGCCCACCCGCCGGTCTTCGAGCCGGGTGAGGGCTGGGGCTACTCCAACACCAACTTCGTGCTCGCTGGGATGATCATCGAGAAGGTCACCGGCCACACCTACGCCCAGGAGGTGGCTCGGCGTATCGCCCGCCCCCTTGGCCTGACCGGGACGTACGTGCCCGGCGACGACGAGACCCGGCTACGCGGCCCGCACAGCCGCCACTACTCCAAGCTCATGCTCCCCGACCCCGACGCCGAGGTCCACGACGTCACCGAGATGAACGTCTCCGGCGCCTGGGCCGCGGGCGGCGTGGTCTCCACGGCCGGCGACCTGCACCGGTTCATGGGCGCGCTGCTCGGGGGCAGGCTGCTCCCGCCCGCGCAGCAGCGGGAACTGCTCACCGGCGTCTCCACCGAGGGCGGGGGCTGGCTCCCCGACACCACCTACGGCCTGGGCATCTTCTGGCAGAAGCTGGCCTGCGGGGTGACCGTCTGGGGCGGCGGCGGCGCGATCAACGGCTCGTGGACGTACGCGATGGGCAGCCGCGACGGCCGGCACCTGCTGGTCAGCAACGTCAACGGCGACTGGGACAACCCCCTCGCCACCTTCAACGCGGCGCTGGCGGCTGAGTTCTGCCCCGCGCGGTGACCGAAGCGGCGCTCGCTCGCCCGCGGTGGCTCGCCGTCAGGGGACGAGCCTCAGCGAGGGGCGCTGGTCGGGCAGGCCGATCAGCTCGCGTACGCGGGCGATCGGCCACGCCAGCTCCCCGGCCAGGGTGGCGGCGCTCAGCCCGCTCTCCCGGGTGGCCAGGTCGAAGGCGTGGGCCAGCAGCACCGGTTGTTCGCCGGGGTAGCCGGAGACGGGCTCGTTGGTGAAGCCCGGCTGGTCGCGCAGGGCGTTGAGGCGCTGGTAGGCGCGACCGGCGGCCGAGTCGGACAGCAGCCCCGTCTCCCGACACCGGTAGAGCAGCGAGTCGACCGACACCCCCCACGTCTGCCGCAGCTCCGCCAGCCGGCGCAGGTCGGCGCGGAGGGGGAGCTGGGGCAGGATGCTGTCGCGGGGCGTGAGGAACTCGGCGGCGAAGGCGTCGGCCTCGCGCTCCTGCTGGGTGTCGCCCGCGGCGGTGTCGCCGTGGAGGACGAGGTGGCCCAGCTCGTGGGCGGCGGTGAAGCGGTGGCGGTAGATGTCGTCGAACCGGTTGGGCGTCAGCACCACGATCGGCCGGGGCAGGCTGGAGGTGGAGAAGGCGTCGACGGTCACCGCGTCGGGGTCGTGGCGGGGGAAGGCGACGACGATGCCGTGTGACTCCATGCGGCGCACCAGGTGGCTGAGCGGGCCGGTGCCCAGCCCCCAGTGGGCGCGCAGGGCGCGGGCCGCGCCCGCCGGGTCGCGGGGCAGGTCGGAGTGCATCTCGCCGCCCGCGAACCCGGGGAGGTCGACGGGCGGGAGCTGGACGCGTTTCTCCAGGGCGTAGGTCAGCTCCCACACCTGTTCGACGAAGGCCACGGCCTTGGCGCGCTGGTAGGCGCGGGTGGAGCGCAGGCTGCGGAAATGGGCCATGGACCCGTCGAGCTTGCCGTGCGGGCGGCCCGGCAGGAAGAACGCCATCGGCACCGACAGCACCTCGGCCAGATGGGGGACCAGGTCGGGGCGCGGGCGGGTGACCCCGGACTCGTACTGGCCGACCGCCGCGGGGGAGACGCCGAGGTGCTCGGCGACCTCCTTCTTGGTGAGGGCGGCCAGGTGGCGGGCCTGGGTGAGGCGGGTGGCGTCGAAGGCGTCGGCCACCGCCTGCGGCGTCAGCCCACCCGGTCGGGGGCCACGCGGGGGCCGGTCGCCCGTGCCGGAGTCACGCACCGCGGGCGGTTCCCCGCCGGAGCGGGGTGGGCTCGGCGCTCGGCGGGGTGCGGCGGGCGGCGCCGGTGCGCGGGTTGAGCTCGGGCGCGGGCAGCACGCCCTGGTCGAACGCCGCCGCGCTGTCGCCCCGGGCGGGCGCCCCGGCCTCCTGGGTCAGCGGGATCTGCTCGCAGTGGTGCCAGCGCAGGCTGCCGAGCCGGTCGAGCAGCTCGGCCTCGCCCCACCAGGCGTCGAGCAGCCCGGCGTGGGCGTTGCACGCGTACGCGATCAGCACCAGCCGCGTGTCCTCCGGCAGCTCGCCCAGCGCCTCGGCCACCGGCACGGCGTGCGGCGCGACGTCGTGCAGCGCGAGCTGCCGCATCCGCGGCTCGGGGCCGAACCGGTTGAACAGCGCCTGCACCAGCGCCGACGGCCGCCCGTCGCCGATGCGGGCGCTCATCACGCTCACCGACCGGTCCTTGGCGTAGCGGAACGGGAACAGCAGCTTGCCGTCGAGCACCACCAGCTCGTGCTGGGAGCCGCCGGGCTTGACGACGCGGACGTCGCCCATGTCCTCGAACGCCTCGGCCAGCGCCTCGAACTTGCGGGACATGAGCGTGAACCCGAACGGGTGCAGATGGTCGGTCTGGGCCACCTTCTGCGCGTCGAGGGCGTTTTCCAGCGCCACCGACAGAGCCTCCGCGACGCCCGCTCTGATGAGTGGCACCCGCTGCCCGAACGTGTCGTGAGCCCACTGCGACACCCGCATGCCCGACCTCCCGGCGCTTTACTTTCCAACATCATAGACCCGCCACGGCTTCATGTTGCCGCCACGCCACTCCCGTAACCTGCGACGTGACCGCCATCGCTCCCGACCCGGAAGGATCGCCGACGTGACCGCCATCGCCTTCATCGGCCTCGGCATCATGGGCAGCCCCATGGCCGTGCACCTGGTCAGGGCCGGGCACACCGTGGCCGGCTACAACCGCACGCAGGAAAAGGCCAGGCCGCTGGCGGCGGCCGGAGGCCGGGTGGCGGAGTCGATCGCCGACGCCGCGACGGGCGCCGAGGTCGTCGCGCTCATGCTGCCCGACTCGCCCGACGTGCGTGAGGTGCTGGCGGGGGAGGACGGCGTGTTCGCCCACGCCGCGCCCGGCACGCTGATCATCGACTTCTCCTCCATCCGCCCGGACGTCACGCGCGAGCTGGCGGCGGAGGCGGCCCGCCGGGGCCTGCGCCACCTCGACGCCCCCGTCTCGGGCGGTGAGCCGGGCGCCAGGAACGCGACCCTGTCCATCATGGTGGGCGGCGAGGCCGACGCCTTCGAGACGGCCCGGCCGATCCTCGACGCGGTCGGCAGGACCGTCGTGCACGTCGGGCCGAGCGGCGCGGGCCAGACCGTCAAGGCCGCCAACCAACTCGTCGTCGCGGTGAACATCGGGGCGCTGGCCGAGGCGGTGGTGTTCCTGCGGGCGTACGGGGTGGATCTGGAGGCGGCGCTCCAGGTGCTCGGCGGCGGCCTGGCGGGCTCGGCGGTGCTGGCCCAGAAGGGCGCCAACATGGTCGAGCGCTCCTTCCCGCCCGGCTTCCGCATCGACCTGCACCACAAGGACCTGAGCATCGTCACCTCGGCGGCCCGCGAGGCCGGGGTCGTGCTGCCGCTCGGCGCGCTGGTGGCCCAGCTCGTGGCCTCGGCGAACGCGGTCGGCGACGGCGCGCTCGACCACTCGGCGCTGCTACGCGTCGTCGAGCGCCTCTCGGGCGACGCCTGAACCGTCGGGTGTCCCTCGGGCGTCACCTGAAACCGTCGAAACACCTCTCGGGCACCGCCTAAACCCAAGGGAGCCCCAATTCCGTCACTCCAAGCGACAGGCGGCCGCGTCCACGATTACTCATAGTAATCAGCGCTGCTAGTCGTGGGCCATGTTCTCATTGCGATCATGGCCTTCGCGTGCGGCGACCGCCGTAACCGTGGCCGTTCTGGCCCTGGCTCCGGCGGCCGGCGCGAACGCCGCCTCTCCCACCGAACTCCCACCCGCCCTCCTGCCCCCGGCCGCGTTCGTGCAGCTCGGGCAGCTCGACGTCGCCACACCCCGGTCGATGGCCGGCTACAGCCGCGCCCGCTTCCCGCACTGGTCGCAGCAGGGCGACGGCTGCGACACCCGCGAGGTCGTGCTCGCCCGCGACGGCGCGGACGTCAAGCAGGACGAGAACTGCCGCGCCATTTCCGGCACCTGGCACAGCGAGTACGACGGCAGGGACTTCACCAGCGCCTCCGCACTCGACATCGACCACATGGTGCCGCTGGCCCAGGCCTGGCGCTCGGGCGCGAACACCTGGACCGACGCCCGCCGCAGGCAGTTCGCCAACGACCTCGACGGACCGCAGCTCATCGCGGTCTCGGCCGCCTCGAACAGGTCGAAGGGCGACCAGTCACCCGACCAGTGGCGTCCGCCGCTGCGCAGCTACTGGTGCACCTACAGCCGGGCCTGGATCGACATCAAGTCGCGCTACGAGCTCAGCGTCACAGAGCCCGAGCGGGAAGCGCTCGCGGAGATGCTGACGACCTGCTACACACCTGAGGGTACGTGACCGTGCACGGAACGTACTGAAGTCAGGACACCCTCGAGACCGAAAGCCGGCAGCCATGAAAACCGAATGCTATGAAAGCAACGTCGTCGCCGGTCCCGGTGGGGTGATGACGGTGGAGGTCGGCGTCATCACCGGCGAGGTGACCGTGCGGACGGAGGTGGCGGGCGACCGGGTGACGGTCCGCATCCAGTACCTGGACGCCGACGAGTGGTACGAGGTCGAGGGCAGCCCTCTGGAGCGGGTCCCCGATCCCGGGCCGCGCCTCCACCAGGAGATCGTGCGGGCCGTACGGCAGGGCATGCCGGGCGGCCTGATCGGCTTCCAGACGGTCACCTGACCCCCGGGCGGCCCCGGAGACACCGGGGCCGCCCTCGTTTCGCCGCTCCGCTGCGTGCCCCGTCTCGGGGTAGGGGGAGGTCGTGACGCACATCATCGATCGCGAGACCGTCCAGGACCTGCTCGCCACCCGGCAGGCGCAGCTCGTCGAGGTGCTGCCGGAGCGGGAGTACACCTGGGCGCACCTGCCGCAGGCCGTCAACGTGCCGCTGAGCCGCCTCGACCGGGCGGCCACGACCACGCTGGACGCCGGGCGGCCGATCATCGTCTACTGCCACGACTGGCTGTGCGACCTCAGCCCGCGCGCCGCCCACCGCCTGGACCGGCTGGGCTTCGGCGAGGTGTACGACTACGCGGTGGGCAAGATGGACTGGCTGTCGGCCGACCTGCCGTACGACGGCCACGCCGCCCTGGTGTCCAAGAGCGTACGGCGCGACCCGGTGACCGCCGTGCTGGACGACCCGCTGGGCGCGCTCACCGAGCGCATCGTGGCCGACCCCGCCGGGCTCGCCGTCGTGGTGGACGAGGACGACGTCGTCCAGGGCGTCATCGGCTCGCGCGAGCTGAAGGGCGCCGACCTCGACGACACCGCCGAGCACGCCATGCGACTCGGGGCCACCACCGTACGCCCGAGCGAGGAGGTCGAGCCGCTGGTCCAGCGCATGGACCGGGCCAAGGTGGACCACGTCGTGGTCACCCAGCCGGAGGGCAGGCTGGTGGGGCTGTTCTGCCTCGGCGACGCGCGCCCCCCGGAGAGCGACTCCGACCAGGGCTGACGCACGTCGGCAGCACGTGTCCCGGCCTCGCGAGCGCCCACCTGGAAGGGCGCCCACCTGGAAGGCGCCCACGTGGACGGCGCCGACGTCAGGCGCGCCGGTCGAGGTGGAACGTCTGCCGCCCCCGCGAGCCCGGCCGGGCGTCCAGCGACTTGTCGTCCAGGATCCGCACCGCGTCCTCGGCCACGAAGACGCGCACATCCTCCCTCTCGACCACCTGGTCATTGGCCTGCGGCGTACGGGCCAGCGCGACCTCCAGCGTTCCCGCCTCGTCGGCCTTCGGGGAGATGCGCAGGCCCGCCTCGGCAGGTACGTCCTCCCCGACCATGAGGTCACGGATGGCGGCGACCGCGTTGTCGGTCAATGTCAGCACGACCTGCCCCCTAACCCACTGCCCCCGGAACCGGGTCCTCGGCAAGCTCCGACTCCCCCGCGGCCCGGGGCCCAAACACATGCGCGCACGGGTCGCGGGTAGCACGGGAGACATGGGAAAGACCGACGGGGCCGTACTGGACGTCCTGCTCGACCGGTACGGCCGTACGTACGCGAGGGAGGCGGGCATCAGGCTCGCCGACCGGCCGAAGCCGCTGTACCAGCTCCTCGTCCTGGCCAAGCTGCTCAGCGCGCGCATCTCGGCGGAGATCGCGGTCGCGGCGGCCAGGGAGCTGTTCGCCGCCGGGTACGGCACACCCAGGGCCATGCGGGAGGCGAGCTGGCAGGACCGGGTGAACGCACTGATCCGCGGCCACTACCGCCGCTACGACGAGCGCACCTCCACGATGCTCGGCGAGGGCGCCGAGCTGATCCTCGACCGCTGGCAGGGCGACCTGCGCCGGCTGCGCGACGAGGCCGAGGGCGACGGGCGGCGGATCGCCGCGCTGCTGATGAAGTTCCCCGGCATCGGGCCGACCGGGGCCGACATCTTCCTGCGCGAGGTCCAGGCCGTCTGGCCGCAGGTCGCGCCGTACTTCGACCAGCGGGTGCTGGACGGCGCGGGCCGGCTGGGTCTGCCCCGCCAGGCCGGTCGGCTGGCGAAGCTGGCCCACTCCGGGGACGAGCTGGCCCGCCTGTCGGCCGCACTCATCCGGGTCTCGCACAGCGAGGAGTCCGTGGACGAGGTCAGGTCCGCCGCGACCCGCTGATCGCGGCGCGGGGCCGGGGGAGAGCCGGGCGGACTGTTAGGTTCGGGCACATGGGTGAGTTTGTGAGCGTCGAGGTGGCCGACCAGATCGCCACGATCCGTCTTGACCGTCCGAAGATGAACGCCATCAGCGGGCAGGTCCAGCGGGAGATCGCGGAAGCGGCCGCCATCGTGGACGGCGATCCGCAGGTCCAGGCGGTGATCCTGTACGGAGGGGAGCGCGTGTTCGCCGCCGGGGCGGACATCAAGGAGATGGCCGAGATGTCGTACGCCGACATGGCCGTCCACTCGCGCCTGCTGCAGGGCTGTCTGACCGCGGTGGCCAGGATCGGCAAGCCGGTCATCGCCGCCATCACCGGCTACGCCCTGGGCGGCGGCTGCGAGCTGGCGCTCAGCGCCGACTTCCGGGTCGCGGGCGAGTCGGCCAAGCTCGGCCAGCCGGAGGTGCTGCTCGGCCTCATCCCCGGCGCGGGCGGCACCCAGCGCCTGCCGCGCCTTATCGGCCCGGCCCGCGCCAAAGACCTGATCTTCACCGGCCGCCACGTCCCGGCCGCCGAGGCTCTCGCGATCGGCCTGGTGGACCGGGTGGTGCCCGACGAGCAGGTGTACACCGCCGCCCTCGAATGGGCCGCCACCTTCGTCGGCGGCGCGACGGTCGCGCTGCGGGCCGCCAAGCAGGCCGTGGACCAGGGTCTGGAGACCGATCTCGACAGGGGTCTGGAGATCGAGCGCCTGGCGTTCTCCGGCCTGTTCGCCACCGACGACGCCCGGGTGGGCATGCGGGCGTTCGCCGAGAGGTCCAAGCCCAAGTTCACCGGTCACTAGCCCCGACGCCCACGTCAGGGCACGCGTCGCGGAATCCCCGTCGTGGGCGGGGATCCCGCGATCGCGACGCGAGGTCAAACACATTCGGTAGGGCCGTCCTTACCGAGATGGGTTTGCCACTATGGTGACGTTTCATGATGCGCGTCCTGGTCCCTGCCCGGCTCAGAAAGGCCGTGCGCACGTGGTTCGACTCTCGCTACATCTCGATCAGAGATCACCGCCAGGACATCAGGGACGCGCTCTGGGAGGTCCAGACCCTGAGACGGGAGATGGCGACCCTCCAGAGCGAGGTGGAACGCCTGCGCAAGGCCCGTCCCCCGGCGGCCGCCCCCCGGCCTGACGGGGCGGAGAAGGCGAAGCTCGACGACACCCACCGGCTCGCCCAGGAGACGGCCAAGGCCCTGGACGGCGTGCTGCAGAACGAGATCCTCGTCTGGCAGGCCATCGACGAGCTGCGCGCCGACCGCCGGGGCAGTTCCGAGGAGCAGCCGTGCGCGTGACCTGGACCGGCGGCGGCGACCTGAGCTTCCGCCTGGACCCGGAAGACGAGATCACCGGCAGGGCCTCCGACGAGCACCCGATCAGGCTGGCCATCAACTCCTGCTCGATCGGCGGGGTCCCGGACGACGCCCACCCCGACCTGTACGCCGTGGCCGCCTGGACGATCGTGGCGCCGTGGACCAGGAGGCGGATCACGTTCGACCGGGCGGTCTCGGCGGAGCTGGCGCGGGCCCTGCACGACGGCTGGGGCGTGGAGGCGGGCCCGCTGGGCGCCGAGCCCCGCCGCCCAGGGGCCGGGCTCGCGATCTCCTACAGCGGCGGCGCCGACTCGGTCGCGGCGGCCACGATCTACCCTGACGCCCCCTTCGTGCACTTCCGCCGGGTCGCGCACCCGCGCGTACCGAACCGCTGGCCCCACTACCGCTCCGACGTGCTGGCCAAGCTGGCCGCGAGCACCGGCCGCGAGCTGACCACGGTCACCTCCGACCTGGAGTACACGCTCGCCGAGCCCCGCCCCGGCTACCCCGAGCACCACGCGGTGGCCGCGGGCGCGCTGCTCCTGGCCGACCGGCTCGACCTGGGCGGCCTGGGCTTCGGTTACGAGCTGGGCTCCCGCTGGCTGGGCGGCGGCCGGTACCTGTGGCGCTTCACCCCCGACAACCCCATGTGGGCCCCGCACGGCAGGTGGGGCCGCCTGTTCGCGGCGGCAGGGGTGCACATCGTGCTGCCCGTCGGCGGGGTGAGCGAGGCCGTCACCATGCGGCTCGCCCTCGGCTCCGACCTCAGGGACCAGGTCCGCTGGTGCCTGCGCGGCACCGGCGGTCCGTGCCGTACCTGCGCCAAGTGCCTGTACAAGGAGCTGATCCAGGCCGCCGTGGAGCGCCGCCCCCTCGACACGCCGCTGACTGCCGACCGTCCCGCCGCCCGCAAGTACCTCAAGAAGCCGCCGTTCGGCGGCCAGGAGATGATCCAGTACGGGCTGGCCCGCGTCCCCGGGATCGAGAACACGCTGTTCGCCCCGGCGCTCGACCACTTCGACGTCTCGGAGGAGGCGACGGGCTGGCTGGAGCACTGCTACCCGCCCGCCCTCGGCGAGATCCCCGAGCGGTGGCGCGCGCAGGCGGCGGCGTTCGTCGAGGCCGACGTCGGGTTGATGTCCGACTCCGAGGTGCGCCGCGTGGAATCGTGGGGCATCTGATGGACGGTCGGGTGAGGAACGGAGCGGCGGCGTGAAGGTCTATCTGTCGGTGGACATGGAGGGCGTGACGGGTCTGACGGACCCCGAGGAGATGCACGCCGGCAAGCGCGGCTACGAGCGCGGGTGCGAGCTGATGACCGCCGACGCGAACGCCGCCATCGAGGGCGCCTTCGCGTCCGGGGCGACGAGCGTGCTGGTCAACGACGCCCACGGGTCCACCAAGAACCTCAGGATCGACCTGCTCGACCCCCGGGCCAGCCTGATCAGGGGTCCGGGCAAGGCGCAGCGCATGGCGCAGGGGCTGGACGCGACCTTCCAGGCGGCCTGCTTCGTCGGCTACCACGCCCGCGCCGGCGTGCCGCACGGCGTGCTCAACCACACCTGGATGGGCAAGGAGATCCAGAACGTCTACCTCAACGGCGAGCTGTGCGGGGAGACCCGGCTGGTCGCGGCGTGCGCCGGGTTCCACGGGGTGCCCGTGGTCCTGGTGACCGGGGACGAGGCCGTCGGCGAGGAGGCTCGCGAGCTGCTCGGGGACGTCGAGACGGTGGCGGTGAAGAAGGGCATCGACAAGTTCTCGGCCGAGCTGCTGCCGCCGGTCGTCGCCCAGGCCCGCATCCGTGAGGCCACGCGGCGGGCGCTGGACCGGTTGACAGACTTCACGCCGTACTCGGTGGAGGCGCCGTACACGTTGGGGGTGGAGTGGAACTCGACCGCCATCGCCGCCGCCGTGTCGCTGATCCCGGGCGTGACGGCGGTGGGCCCGCGTCAGACCGAGTTCACGACCGGAGACTTCACCCAGATCATGGCCCTGTTCGGCATCTTCGCCACCATCGGCGGGCAGATCGCCTGTGGCAGCGGCCCCTATGGGTGAGGCCCCTGTGGGCGATGGCAAGGGCGCGGCGCTGACCCGGCGGGGTCTGCTCGTCGGGATCGGGGCGGCGGGCGGGGCGGGCGCCATGTACGCCGCCATGGGCGCACTCGGCCTGGCCCCCTCCGCCCAGAGCAAGGAGTTCACCGCCCCCCGCCAGGGCGACTTCACCCTGCGCGGCAAGGGTTCGGCCAAGGTGGTGATCCTGGGCGCGGGCGTGGCGGGGCTGACCGCCGCGTACGAGCTGGGCAAGGCCGGCTACGACTGCACGCTCCTGGAGGCCGGGCAGCGGGCCGGCGGCCGGAACCTCACCCTGCGCGGCGGCGACCGCCTGACCGAGCTGAACGGCCCCGCCCAGCAGGTGACCCTGGGCGAGGGCGGCTACTTCAACGCCGGCCCCGCCCGCATCGCGCCCTGGATGGTCACCCTCGACTACTGCCGCGAGCTGGGCATCCCCATCGAGACCTTCGTCAACAACAACGCCGCCGCGTACGTGCACACCAACGGCCGGACGACGCGGGCCCGCACGGCCCGAGCCGACATGTACGGATACGTCGCCGAACTCCTGGCCAAGGCCACCGACCTCGGCGCACTCGACAAGACCCTCACCAAGGACGACAGGGACGGGCTGCTGGAGTTCCTCAGGAGGTTCGGCGACCTCGGCCCGAAGCTCGACTACGAGGGATCCGACAGACGCGGTTTCACGAAATTTCCGGCCTTAGACGCCGGCACCCCCATCCCCGCACCCGGCACCCTCCACCAGGTCCTCGCCGCCGGCACCGGCCGCGCCATCACCAACGACTTCGGCTACGAGCAGGCCACCCCCATGTTCCAGCCGGTCGGCGGCATGGACGCCATCGTCACCAGGCTCCAGGAGGCCGTGGGCCAGGACCGGATCAGGACGGGCGCCAAGGTCACCAAGATCACGACTCTGGACGACGGCGTCGAGGTCGTCCACACCGGCGGCTCCGTCAAGGCCGACTACTGCGTCGCCGCCCTCCCGCCCCACCTCCTCGCCAAGATCCCGCACAACCTCGGCCCCCAGATCAGCGCCGCGCTCGCGACCCCCGTCCCGATCGCCGCCGGCAAGATCGGCCTGGAGTACGGCCGCCGCTGGTGGGAGCTGGAGGACCGCATCTACGGCGGCGCCACCGAGACCGACCTGGACATCACCCACATCTGGTACCCGTCGCACGGCTACCACTCGGAGCGCGGCCTGCTCGTCGGCTACTACAACACCGAACACGAGGCCGAGCTCTACGGGGCGCTCACCCCGGAGGACCGGCGGCGCAGGGCGCTCACCCAGGGCAAGAAGATCCACGGCGAGAAGTACCGCCAGAACGTGCTCTCCAGCGTCTCGATCGCCTGGGAGCGCCAGGAGCACATCCAGGGAGGCTGGGTGCGCTGGCCCGCTTTTGATTCGTCCTTCACTCTTCTGCAACGCCCCGCCGGAAGGGTTTACTTCGCGGGCGACTGGCTCACCCATCTGATCGCCTGGCAGGCGGGGGCCATGGAGTCCGCACGTGGCGCCGTCACGCAGTTGCACCAGCGTGTGCTGCAGTCCCCGTGACGACGCCGTCCCGCTGCTCCCACAGCCGCAATAGGCTCGTGGGAGAAGCGATCGAGGAGTTGGGATGACGTTGCACTGGGTGCCCGCGACCGAGCGGATCGACCTGCTGGCCGATCCGGTGGCGCGGGCCGTACCGGACATGGAGGGGGTCGAGGTGGCCGAGATCGATCCCGATCTGGCCGACACGGCGGCGTTCTGCGAGCGATACGCCGTCACCCTCGACGAGTCCGCCAACTGCGTCGTCGTGGCGGCCAAGCGGGGCGGCGAGACGCGCTACGCCGCCTGCATGGTGCTCGCGACGATGCGGGTCGACGTCAACGGCGTGGTGCGCAGGCACCTCGACGCCCGCAAGGCGAGCTTCGCGCCGATGGCCGACGCGGTCGAGCTCACGGGCATGGAATACGGCGGCATCACCCCGCTCGGCCTGCCCGAGGAGTGGCCGCTGCTGGTGGACACCCATGTCGCCGGGCATCCGAGGGTGGTGATCGGCAGCGGCGTGCGCAGGTCGAAGCTCGCCGTCTCCGGCGCCGCGCTGGCCGGCCTGAAGAGAGCAGAGGTGCTCTCCCTGGCCGGCTGAGGGAAAACTGAAGCCGTTTCGAGACCGTTGGATGGGAAACCGATGAGCCCGTTCTGGACGTTGTACGAGTGGGAATGTGGCCTCATGGTTCATCTCGTGGGCGGGGATTAAGCCGGTATGGTGCTTCATGCCATGAACGATGACCGACTAGGCCCTTACCGGCTGCTCAAGCGGCTCGGTGAAGGCGGGATGGGCGTTGTCCACCTCGCTGTCGACCCCCAGGGGCGGCAGGTGGCGGTCAAGGTCCTGCGCGCTGAGGTCGCCGGTGACGAGGTCGCCAGGCGGCGGCTTTCGCGCGAGGTCGAGACCATGCGCAGGGTGCGCAGCAAATACATCGCCGAGGTGCTCGACGCCGACGTCACCGGTCATCGCCCCTACATCGTCACCCAGTACGTGCCCGGCCGCGCGCTCGACGAGATCGTCAAGGACGACGGGCCGCTCGGCCTGCCCGACCTGGTGAGGATCGCGCACGGGGTGGCCGCCGCGCTGGCCGTCGTGCACTCGGTGGGCGTGATCCACCGCGACCTCAAGCCGGGCAACGTGCTGATCCTCGACGGCGAGCCCGTCCTGATCGACTTCGGCATCGCCCAGGCGGTCGACGCGACGCGGCTGACGCAGACCGGCATGTTCATCGGCACGCCCGGCTACCTCGCCCCCGAGATCATCGAGGGGCAGGAGGCGGGTCCCGAGGTCGACATCCACGCGTGGGCGGGCACGCTGCTGTACGCGGGCACCGGCCAGCCGCCCTTCGGCAAGGGCACGCTGGAGATGATCTTCTACAACATCACGGCGGGCAAGGCCGACATCAGCGCGGCCCCCGCCGAGTTGCAGCCGCTGCTCAAGGCGGCCTTCCAGCGCAACCCGAGCAAGCGGCCCAAGGCCGCCGAGCTGGCCGAGCAGGCCGCCCGCATGCTCGCCGCCCCGGCGCCGAGCGGCCGGCCCGACGAGATCTCCACGGCGCCGCGTCCCGGCGGCCCGCAGGTCCCGCTGCCGACCCCGGTCACCGACCGGCCGTCCTACGAGATCTCCACGCCGCCGGTGACGCCCAGGCGGCTGCTCGAAGGGCACGACCAGCCCGGCACACCGCCGCCCGACCAGCAATACGTCTCGCTCCTGCCCAACCAGCCCGACCCGTGGCCGACGCGTCGGGTGTCGCCGGAGGAGCTGCGGCAGATCCAGCGCGAGGCGAGTGCCTACCCGCCGCAGACCGGCGGCAGCGGCCCGCCGGCCCCGCCGCCGGGCGAGACCGACGTGCCCACCCGGCGGGTGCGCCCTGACTCGCCCGACTACCGCAGGCCCAGCACGGCGCCCAACACACCACCTGGCACACGCCCCGGCACACCACCCGGCACACCGCAGCCGAACGCGCCCCATCCCAACACGCCGCCGTCCCACATGGCGCACGGCCACGCGGGGCGTCCCGACCTGCCCGACTACGGCCGGCCCAACCCGATCCCGGTGCAGCCGCCCCCCTACATCCCGGCCCAGCCGCAATACCCGCAGCTCGACCCGGCGACCAAGCGGGAGCCGTACATCCCGAGCGTGGCGCCGGGCAAGGTGCTGCAGCGTTCCAGGGCGTACGGCGTGGCCGGCGCCATGCTGCTGGTCCTGATGATCGCGGCGGCCGTGCTGGCGCCGGTGCTCGTGGCGATCGCGGCGGTCCCGGCCGCGATCCTGCTGCGCGCGGCCGACCTGGCCCAGCCGCAGCTCACGGGCCGCAGGGCGGCGGGGGCGGCGGCCCTCGACGTGGTCAGGGTGTTCGCCCACCCGGCCGCGCTGGCCAAGTCGGCGGGCATCACGCTGGCGCTGGTGCTCTACGCGCTCATCCTCGGGCTGCCGGTGACCCTGCTGCTCACCGTGGTGGCCGGGATGGCCTCCGCCAACGCCTTGGCGTGGGGCGCCGCGATCGCTCTGTGGACCGTCTGCGCGGGCCCTGGAGTGGAGGGTCCTGGCAAACAGATGCGCAGAACGCTCTCATCGCTCGTACCCTCGAGAACAGCGGCGATGGTGATGGCGGGAGTGCTCGCGGCGGCTGCCGGGCTCTCGCTGATCCTCGCCTTCTCCAGCACGTTCGGGGACAAGCCAAGGGGGGCCGTATGGACTCCGCTGAACGTCGGACCAGTGACCACAGAGCTCGACCAGCTAGGGGGGAATTCCGGGGGATGACGCGGGGAAGGCGGCGATGAGCACGCAAGCACCAGAACGCCTCGGCCCTTACCGCCTGGTCAGGAAGATCGGCGAGGGCGGCATGGGGGTCGTCCACCTGGGTCTCGACGACGAGGGGCGCGAGGTCGCCATCAAGGTGCTGCACCCCCACGTGGCCGCCGACCTCAAGGCGCGCGACCGGCTCACCCGCGAGGTCGAGACCATGCGCCGGGTGCGCAGCTCCTTCGTCGCCGAGGTGATCGACGCCGAGCTGGTCGGCGGGCAGCCGTACGTGGTCACCCGCTTCGCGCCGGGCCGCACGCTGGAGGACACCGTGCTGGCCGACGGCGCGCTGGAGGCGCGTGAGCTGATCAGGCTCGCCCAGGGGCTCTGCCAGGCGCTGGTGGCCATCCACGCCGCCGACGTGATCCACCGCGACTTCAAGCCGTCCAACGTCATGCTGGTCGACGGTGAGCCCCTGGTCATCGACTTCGGTATCGCCCACCTGGTGAACGCCACCAGGCTGACGCAGACGGGCATGTTCGTCGGCACGCCGGGCTATCTGGCGCCCGAGATCATCCGCGACTCGGAGATCACCCAGGCGGCCGACGTGCACGCGCTGGCCTCGACGGTGTTCTTCGCCGTGGCCGGTGTGCCGCCGTTCGGCACGGGGACGTTCGAGGCGGTCTGCTTCAACATCATGGAGGGGCGGGCGCAGCTCGACAAGGCGCCCGCGTGGCTGCGCGGCTGGCTCAGCCGGGCGCTCCAGGTCGATCCGGAGGCCCGGCCCGACGCGCACGAGCTGCTGCGGATGGCCAGGGCGCTCGACCCGTCGGTGACGACGTTCCACGAGGCGCCACCCGACGGGCCGACCGGCACCAAGCGGCTGGGCGACCGCACCCGCACCATGGACACGTTCTCCGACCTGCTGCCGCCGGTCGACTACCGCCAGGCCGCGCCGCCGCCTTCCACGCCGCCTTCCCCGGGGCCCTCCCCGACGCCGACGCGGCGCGAAGACCTGCCCGCCGCGCCGCGCAGGGAGGAGCGGCCTCCGCCGTACGTCCCCGCGCCGATGTCGGCCAGGCCGCCCATGCCGCGCCCCGACCAGCGGGTGGCCGGTTACCCCGCACCCGCACAGGCCGCGCCCCCGCGGGCCGCGGCCCCGGAGACCGCGCCGTCGCAGGTCAGGCCCTACACCCCGCCGCCGCAGTACACCCCGCCGGCTGAGCGGCGGAAATTCCTGTTCGGCAGCCAGGTCGTGGGCCTGCTCCTGCTGGTCACGCTGGTGGCCGGGACCGTCATGATGCCGGTCATGGTGGGCGCCGTGGCCGTGGCGCTCGCGCTGGTGCTGCGCATCGGCGAATACCTCTTCGGCGATCTGGTCCAACGGCGGCAGGTGCGCGGGAGCAGCGCGGCCGATCCACTGCTGGCCCTGGTCGGCACGCCGTGGGCGCTGGTGAAGTCCGCGCTGGTGACGGTGGTGCACGTGCCGCTGGCGCTGCTGTTCGGGATCTGCGTCTGGGGCGTCCTCTACTGGGCCGGTGGGATGGGCGTCAACGAGGCGGCGGCTTTCGCGTCGGGCGCCTTCGCGGCCGGCCTGTTCGTGCTGCCCGGCGGCGGCCCGCCCCGCAGGGCGGTCACCCGTACGCTGACCGGCGTGTTGCGCAGCCCTGGCGCGGCGCTGGTGGCGGTCGTGCTGGTGGGCACGGCGGCGCTGTTCGCGGTCATGTTCGCGCTGGGGCAGGATCCGGTGTGGTCGCCGTGGCGGGCCCCGCAGTCGGTGATCAACGACTTGGCCAGCGACGCCAGGCAGAGCACGGTCGGCCTGATCGTCGGGCTGATCGGCAGTCTGCTTGACGGTCTGGGGTTGGGGTTCCTGAATCCCTGGTCCTGAGTGTTCGTGCTGTCCCTCGGGGGGAGAGATGGAGTATGAGCGAGCGCCTCGGCCCGTACGAGCTTCTCTCCCGTCTCGGGTCCGGCGGATTCGGCGCGGTGCACCTGGCGCTCGACCCTGAGGGCCGCACGGTGGCGGTCAAGGTGCTGCACCCGCACGTCGCGGCCGACGGCGTGGCGCTGTCCCGGCTGGCGCGCGAGGTCGAGACCATGCGCATGGTCGGCGGGCCGCACGTGGCGGAGGTGCTGGACGCCTCGCTGGAGGGCGACAAGCCCTACCTCGTGACGCGCTACGTGCAGGGCCGCCCGCTCAGCGCTGTGCCCGTGCCCGTCTCCGACCTGCGGCAGCTGGCGTCCGGGCTGGCCGACGCGCTGCTCGCCATGCACGAGTCGGGCGTGGTGCACCGCGATCTCAAGCCCGCCAACGTGATGATGACCGAGGGCGCGCCGGTCGTCATCGACTTCGGCATCGCCAGCGCGCTCGACTCGCTCTCGGTCACGGCCTCCGGAGCCGTGGTGGGCACGCCGGGCTACCTGGCTCCCGAGGTGCTGGAGGGGCGGGCGGCGGGCATGGAGGCCGACGTGTTCTCGTTCGGGGCGACGCTGGCGTACGCGGCCACCGGGCGGCAGCCGTACGGGCAGGGGCCCGCCTCCGCGATCGCCTACCGGGTCGTGCACCATCCGCCCGACCTGGAGGGTGTGCCCGAGTGGCTGGAGCCGCTGTTACGCGAGTGCCTGGCCACCGACCCGGCCGCGCGGCCCACGGCCGACCGGATCTGCGCCAGGCTGGGCGTGGCGCCCGTCTCGCACGCGCCGCGCACGGCGGCTCCCGTCGTACGCCCGCGTTCGGCCGCCGACGACCTGAGCACCAGGGAGTGGCAGCCGGGCAAGGAGCGGCACGGGCGTTCGGTGGAGGAGTCCAGGGCCAGGCACCGGGAGAAGGTGCGGCGGCGCTGGCTGATCGGGTCGGGGCTGTTCGTGTCGTTGCTGGCGGCCGCCGCCAGGGAGCCGTTGCCTGAGGTGTCGTTGTTCCTGTTGGCGGCGTACGCGCTGGGCTGGGTGTCCGACGCGGGGGTGGCGCTGTTCTCGCGGAGGCCCCACCGGCGTGGGCGCGTGATCGCCGACCTGGTCAGCGTGGCGGGGTCGGTCGGGCTGGCGTTCGGGCTGGCGGCGGTGTTCAGCACGTTCACGCTGGCCCTGTTCGCGGGTACGGCTCTGGTGGTCGGGATCGTGTTCCTCGTGTCCGCGTGAAGCGTACCGAATAAAGTTCGGTATGGTGGAGGGCGATTGACGCGCGGATCACACCCTCGGCTGGTTTGCCCGGAAGCTACCGGCGGGTAACATGACGGCGAAACCACCGCAGACCCTCTGCCGGATGTCCTGCGGGCACCTGGCAGTCTGTACAGATGGATTCGGCGCCCACGCAACGAGGCGGGGGCGCACGCGAACTACGGGAGGTCGGCCACCGGCCATGAACATCGTCGTCTGCGTGAAGCAGGTCCCCGACACGGCGACCGAGCGCAAGCTGCGGTCCGATGACAACACGCTCGACCGGGACGCCGCCGACGGCGTGGTCAACGAGCTTGACGAGTACGCGGTCGAAGAGGCACTGAAGCTCAAGGAAGCCCATGGTGGCGAGGTGACCGTCCTCACCATGGGCCCCGCGAAGGCCGGCGAGACCATCCGCAAGGCGCTGGCCATGGGCGCCGACAAGGCCGTCCACCTCAGCGACGACGCGCTGCACGGCTCCGACGCTCTGTCCACCTCGTACGCGATGGCGCAGGTGCTCAAGAAGATCGGGTTCGACCTGGTCATCCTGGGCTCCGAGTCCACCGACGCGCGCACCGGGATGCTGGCCGCCATGCTGGCCGAGCGGCTCGGCACGCCGCAGCTCACGCTGGCCAACAAGGTCGAGGTCGACGGCGCCTCCATCAGGATCCAGCGCCTGGCCGACTACGGCTACGACCGGGTCGAGGCCACACTGCCGGCCGTCGTCTCCGTGGTCGAGAAGATCAACGAGCCTCGCTACCCGTCGTTCAAGGGCATCATGGCGGCCAAGAAGAAGCCGGTCGAGACGCTCGCCATCGGCGACGCCTCCATCGACGCCGCCCAGGTCGGCCTGGCCGCCGCCTGGTCCGAGGTCGTCGACTTCGCCCCGGCCCCGCCGCGCGAGGCCGGCACGATCGTCAAGGACGAGGGCGACGGCGGCGCGAAGGCGGCCGAGTTCCTGGCGTCCAAGAAGTTCATCTGAGAGCGAGGGTCAACTGATATGTCGGAAATTCTCGTTCTCGTCGAGCAGGTCGAAGGCGAGGTCAAGAAGGTCACGCTCGAGCTGCTGACCCTGGCCCGCACCCTCGGCACGCCCGCCGCAGTCTGGGCCGGCCCCGGCATCACGGCCGAGGCCAAGGCCCGCCTCGCCGAGTACGGCGCCGAGAAGATCTACGTCGCCGGCGCCGACGACCTCGTCGACCACGTGGTCGCGCCCAAGGCCGAGCTGCTCGCCCAGCTCGTCGCCGCCTCGTCGGCCGCCGCCGTCCTGGTGGCCTCGACCGCCGAGGGCAAGGAGATCGCCGGGCGCCTGGCCATCAAGATCGACTCCGGGGTCATCACCGACGCCGTGGGCCTGGGCAAGGGCTTCACGGCCGACCAGTCCATCTTCGGCGGCGGCGTCAACGTGCACGCGCGGGTGCGCAAGGGCACCCCGATCATCGCCGTACGCCCCAACTCCACCGCCCCCGTGGCGGCGGCGGGCGCCGGGGCCGAGGAGCAGGTTTCCGTCACCCTGTCCGACGCCGCCAAGGCCACCCGGGTCGTCGAGCGCGTCAAGCAGGAGAAGGGCGCCCGTCCCGAGCTGACGGAGGCCGCGATCGTGGTCTCCGGCGGGCGCGGCGTGGGCTCGGCCGAGAACTTCTCGATCATCGAGGGCCTCGCCGACGCCCTGGGGGCCGCCGTGGGCGCCTCCCGCGCCGCCACCGACGCGGGCTGGTACCCGCACCAGTTCCAGGTGGGGCAGACGGGCAAGACGGTCTCGCCGCAGCTCTACATCGCGGCCGGGATCTCGGGGGCCATCCAGCACCGGGCCGGCATGCAGACGGCCAAGACGATCGTGGCCATCAACAAGGACCCGGAGGCCCCGATCTTCGAGCTGGCCGACTACGGCGTGGTCGGAGACCTGCACCAGGTCGTGCCGCAGCTCACCGAGGAAGTCAGGAAGCGCAAGTAGGGTTTGCCCGGGGAGGCGCGGTCCTCGTTCTCCGGCGTCTCACGCGTGAGGCGCGTGGAGATACTTGGAGAGTGGGGCTGCGCCGCCCGGGGGCCCGTGCCCGCCAGTGAAGCACGGCGATCAGCCGGAGATCGATGGGTGCCGGGGCGGCTGCCCAACCGGCTGCGACGTCTCGCCGACGTCGCATTATTCGGCGTGCTGTAGCCCGTCCAGCCCGACGAGCAGTTGCGTGGCCAGCGCGTACTCCAACACCCTGTACGCCTCCAGCGGCACCTCCACCGCACGCTGAACCACGACCACCTTCCGCGCGGCGGCAGGCCGGTACACATCCGCCACCACCCCGTACGGCTCACCGGCGCGTGCCGTGTAGACGTACGACTCCGGACCCAGTCGCGGGCACAACGCGCGTGCTCGCGGGATGCACGACCGGCAGGTCGGCGGCGCGTGCGTGAACTGCCTGCCTCCACCCGTCACGCCCGGAGGCTCGGGCAGCAACCACCAGATCCGATCGCCGTCCACCGCTGTCCCTCCACACACACCTGGCACAGTAGACGGAGCATGCAGCGCCGCTGCCGCGCCGTGTTGACCAGCTTCCACAACGGACGACCTGCGCGGGACAGGCACTGCCGATGCCACAGCACGCCGAACATCCAGTCATGAGCGACGGCGTCGGTGTACGACAGCCTGATCCCGTCGGTCGCCTCGGCGTGAGAGGCCAAAGCGAGCCGATACGCGATCGTCTCGTCCTCGTGCGCGGTCACGTACGGGACCACTTTCGCCAAGCCGCTCACGCTCGGCCGTCCGCACTCCCGTACGTACTCTCGGCGCTCACCGGGGCAGCAGGGCTGACACGACGCGTTCGCCCACCTGAGTGAGGCTTGTCTCCCAACACCCGTTGGTCAGGGCGTCCACCACCCACAGGCCCCTGCCCGTCTGCTCGTGCGGCCCTGGCATGCGCGGCATGGGCACTGACGCCGACAGGCCGGGGTCTACGACGTTCAACCGCCAGAAACGCCGTTCCCGCTGTTCCACCGGCCGCAGGCTCATCCGCACCCACCCGCCGCTGCCATGAAGCACCGCGTTGCTCACCAGCTCGGACGCGATGAGCTGGAGGTCGCCGAGCGCACGACGATCCTCTAGCCAGCCCGCAAGCTCTCGGCGAGCCAGCCCGGGCAACAGGGCAGGGTCGTCGATCTCGCTCATCAGCCACACCTTGATGCGTGCGTACGGACGCTCCGACACCGCTACTCGCATGGTTCACCTCGGGGAACGCTTGGCGTACAGGCCGGATCTGGGCTGTACGCTCCGACTGGGTCTACAACCTTCTGAGAGGTTGTAAGCCCTCACAGCATGGACTCCTGTCTCCGTGGCACGCCTCCCCGAACGGGCGTACAGTTCCTTACAGTTTGTAGGCCAATCCGGAGAGTGATCGACCAGGGGCGACATCTCGGAGAAAGGGTGTGACATGACCCAACAGGGGGAGGATCCGAGCAGGGAGGCGTGGGCGGAGTACGCCAGGCGTCAACGCCAATACCGGATGGACCAGGGCTTGAGTCAAGAGCGCCTGGCAGACAGGCTGCCCTACAGTGAGAGCGCCGTGGGGCATGTCGAACGGCTCATGCGCAAGCCGACCGAGGATTACACACGCGAGGTAGAGAAGGCCCTGGGCTTGGCCGGTCAGCTCATGGAGCTTCTACAAGTGATCCACGGCAACACCATGGGACCGAAATGGTTCCGGGAGTGGCCGAGAGTCGAAATGCTCGCGCACACCATCCGGACCTGGGAACCGATGCTCATCCCGGGCTTGCTCCAGACGGAAGGCTACGCCCGGCAGGTGTTCCTCGGCGAGCCGGGAGCCACCGAGGACGACACCGCACGGGCCGTACGGTTCCGGATGCACAGGCAAGCGGTATTCGCGCGATCCCTCCCACCCTTGTACTCGGCCCTCATCGACGAGAGCACCCTCCGGCGTCCTGTAGGGGGCAAGGAGGTGATGCGGGAGCAGCTGGCCAAGATCCTTGATGTCCTTCGCCCTCCGTACATCACGGTACGGATCGTGCCTCTCGCCGCAGGACTCACGACCGGCTGTCTTGGCGCATTCGAGGTGGCCACCCTCCTCGACGGCGGACCCGATCACGCGTACCTGGAGAGCGCCGAGGAGGGGCGGGTAACGAATCGCGCCGGGACGGTACAAGCGCTTATCGTGCGGTGGGAAGCCCTCTCAAGCATGGCGTATCCCGTGGACAAGAGTCGGGAAACGATTCGCGAGGTGATGACGAGCTATGAGTAACACAGGTCCTGACACCGGCGGTCTGGCCGTGGGCGTGTGGACCAAAGCCAAGGCATCCGGAGGGAACGGCGGGAGCTGTGTCGAAGTGATGCGGCGACCGGACGACAGTGTTCTCCTTCGAGACACCAAGGACGAAGGGAAGGGGCCGGTCTTGGCCTTCGAGCCCGATGAATGGCTTGCCTTCCTGGAGGGAGCGAGGGGCGGCGAGTTCAACCTCTCCTAGGCTGCCCGTGGAAGGGGTGTGGCCGGGATGGCCGCTCCCCTTCTTTCGGACCCACGATCCCTACATCTCGTAGGGGAGACTCCCTTACCGTGCTGTACGCCCTACCGACACATGACGCCGGGAGGCTGCCACGGACGCGGCTGGGTCGGTGGCGATACGAGCCCGCCGAGTGGACAGACCACCCGCCGCCCGCCCCATCCACAGGGGAGTCTCAGGCCAGCGCCGCCCGCAGGCGACCGGCCAGCTCTTCGGCCTGGGTCTGGCTCCAGGGGATCAGCCCGTTCTCGGACATGAGCGCGTAGAACTGCTGCTCCCGGTACGGCGTGCCCGGCGGGAGCGGGGCCACGTGCCAGTGCAGGTGCGCGTTGCCCTCCTGGCTGCCGAGCGAGAGCACGTACGTGCGCTCCGACGGCACCACCGCCTCCACGGCCAGCGCCACCTTCCTGACCACGCCCATGATCGCGTGGTAGGCGTCCTCGTCGAGGTCGCGTACGACGTGCTCGATGTGCCGCTTCGGACTGACCAGCACGTAGCCGGGCATGGTGGGATAGCGGGCCAGGAAGGCGAGGTGCCGGTCGTCCTCGTAGACGATCTGCTCGTGGGCGTAGTCGGGGTCGCCGGCGACGACGGCGCAGATGAAGCAGGGGCGCGACTTCACCCGCGCCTCGTACGCCTCGATGTCGAAGGGCACGTTCCGCTCAAGATCCATCTCTTGATGGTCTCAGGCGGCGGCCTCGGCGGGTTCTCTGGCGGGCTGGTCGCTCGGCTGGGCGGTCCGTTCGCGGGCCGGGAGCAGGCGGGCGGCGAGCGCGATCAGCACGCCCAGCACCACGCCGATCCCCAGCGCGGTACGCAGCGAGGTGGCGTCCGACAGGAAGCCGATCACCACGGGGCCGAGCAGCAGGCCCGTGTACCCCATGGCGCCCGCCTGGGCGATCGCCGGCCCCGGCGCGTCGGTCGCGGTCCCCGCCAGCGACAGCGTGAGCGGCGAGATCGTCGCCACGCCGAGCCCGACGAAGAACATCGCGAACACCGCCACCAGCGCCGCCGGAGCCAGCAGCACGACCGCGAAGAACCCGGCCGTGGCCACCCCCGAGCCGGTCAGCATCCCGCGCACCCCGAACCTGACCCGCAGCCGGTCACCCGTGAGCCGGGCGACGAGCATGCCCACCTCAAAGACCGGGTAACCGAGCGCGGCCAGGGCCTCGGGAGCGCCCAGCTCGTCGCGCAGGTACAGGCCGTTCCAGTCGGCGACCGTGCCCTCGACCATGAAGGCGAAGAACATGATCGCGCCGAGCAGGTAGACGACCGGGGGCAGGCGGCGCCGCCCCGCCGACCGCGCGTCCACCGCCGGGGACTCCGGCAGGTACGTACGGCCGAGCAGCACCATCACCGGCAGCGAGACCAGGGCGACCAGCGTCACGTTCGCGGTGAACGGCAGGCCGGCGGCGATCGCCAGGCTGCCCAGCGCGCCCGCCGAGATGGCGCCCACGCACCAGCCTGCGTGCATGCCGTTCATCAGGGGCCGTCCGTACGCCTGCTCGACGGCCGAGCCCTGGGCGTTCATGGCGACGTCCACGGTGCCGAAGGCCATGCCGAACAGCGCCACGGCCACCAGGAGCAGGGTCAGGTCGGGGGCGAGGGCCACGCCGAGCAGGCTCAGCGCCGTCAGTGGACCGCCTGCCCGCAACACCGCCCGGCTGCCCACGCGCGCCATGACGCGGCGCATGGACTGCATCGTCACCAGCGCGCCCAGGCCCCAGACCAGCAGGATCGTTCCGACCATGGCCTCGGACAGGCCGAGTTTGTCGGTCAGGGAGGGGATGCGCACGGTCATCGTGCCCACCATCAGGCCGGCAAGGACGAAGGTGAGGACCGCCCCGTAGCGGGCACTCCTCAGGTCGCGGGTCATCAGGCCACACCTCATTCAATTTCGTTATAAGTCGGGATTTGTGGGCCAGGGCGCGAAGCCCCGTGGGGGGAAGGGCGAGACCGTGGCGTGCGAGGTCCTCCCCGTGCGCCGCGCCCGAGGGGGCGGTCCGGCGCACGCGGAGGCCGCGGCCCAGGTCAGGGCCGCGGCAGATCGGTGACGGAACGGGACGGGAGAAGGGACGGCGAAGGGCCGGGCGGGGAATCGGGGCCGGGGAAGCCGGGCCTAGGGAAGCCGGGCGGAGGTCGGGACGGGGAGGCTCAGGCGGGGCTGAGGAGTGCTCTGAGGCGGTGCTCCAGGGCCTGGAGGTCTCCCTCGGTGTTGAGCCCCGGGTCGTGGCTGGCCACGTCCCAGAGCCCCTCACATGCCAGGCGGACGATCTGCGCGGCCAGCGGGTCGGGCTCGTCGCTCAGGCCCTCGCGATGCCAGCGGGTCATCGCCTCGCGCAGCGGCGCGAGCAGGAAGAGGTTGCCCGACGCCCCGGTGACGACGGCCCACCGTCGCAGGCGGCCCGATCGTACGGAGGCCAGCGTCGCGCCCAGATAGCGCTCGGTGTAGGTCTCTCCTGGCTGGGCGGCCATCAGCTCGTCGAAGTCTTCGATCAGCCGCTCCACCATGCCTTTGATCAGGGCCTCTTTGGAGCCGTAGTGGTAGAGCAGCCCGCCCTTGCTCACGCCCGCCCGGTCGGCCACGGCCGCCAGGGTGAGCGCGGCCGAGCCCTGGTCGCAGAGGAGATCCTCGGCCGCGTCCAAAAGCTCGTCCCTTCGCATGCCGATTACTGTACCGTCCGGACGGTACAGTCGCAAACGAGATACCCTGAACGCGTGACCATACCGTCGGCCTACCTTGATCATGCGGCTACCACCCCCATGCTGCCCGAGGCGATCGAGGCCATGACGGAGCAACTGAAACGCGTCGGCAACGCCTCCTCGCTGCACGCGGCCGGCCGTCAGGTGCGCAGGGTGGTCGAGGAGTCCCGCGAGACGATCGCCGACGCGCTCGGCGCCCGGCCCAGCGAGGTCGTCTTCACCTCGGGCGGCACCGAGGCCGACAACCTGGCGATCAAGGGCCTCTACTGGGCCCGCCGCCCGCGCCGCCGCGTCCTGATCAGCTCCGTGGAGCACCACGCCGCGCTCGACCCGGCCCAGTGGCTGGGCGACAGCCAGGGCGCCGAGGTCGAGCTGCTGGAGGTCGACGAGCACGGCCGGGTCCACCCCGAGACCCTGCGCGCCGCCATCGAACGCGACCCCGGCGACGTGGCCATGATCAGCGTCATGTGGGCCAACAACGAGGTCGGCACCGTCCAGCCCGTCCGCGTGCTGGCCGCGCTCGCCCACGATCACGGCATCCCGTTCCACACCGACGCGGTCCAGGCCGTCGGGCAGTTGCCCGTGTCGTTCTCCGCCTCGGGGGCCGACGCGCTCACGCTGACCGGCCACAAGATCGGCGGCCCGATGGGGGTCGGCGCGCTGCTGCTGGCCAGGGGCCTGACGCCGGTGTCCGTGCAGCACGGCGGCGGGCAGGAGCGCGACGTGCGCTCCGGCACGCTCGACGCGCCCGCAGTCGCCGGGTTGGCCGCCGCCGTCAGCACCGCCGTACGCGAGCAGGAGGCACTCGGGCTCCACCTGGCGGCCTTGCGCGACGACCTCATCAGGCGTGTCCGCCAGGCCGTGCCCGACGTGGTGCTCAACGGGCACCCCGACGAGCGGTTGCCCGGCAACGCCCACTTCTCGTTCCCCGGCTGCGAGGGCGACGCGCTGCTCATGCTGCTCGACGCCAAGGGGGTGGAGTGCTCGACGGGGTCGGCCTGCTCGGCGGGGGTGGCGCAGCCGTCGCACGTGCTGCTGGCCATGGGGGCCGACGCGGCGGCGGCCCGCGGCTCCCTCCGCTTCACCCTGGGGCACACCTCGACGCGTGACGACGTCGACCGGCTGATCGAGGTGCTGCCGGCCGCCGTCGAGCGCGCCCGCCGCGCGGGGGTGGGGTAGGTCCACGAACGCCCACAGGACGGGCGCCGGTCAGGTGAGGAACGGGGCCGCGGCCGTCCAGGCGGGGTCGGCCGACACATCTACCCGGGGCTTGCCCTCTTCCCAGCCCACGATCAGCTCCTTGGCGTGGATCGCCGCGTCGCTCGTCGGGTCGGCGTAGACGTGGATGACCCGGTGTCCCTCGGTGCTCATGTGCGCGGCCAGCAACGCGTCGTCGCGCAGCTTGAGCAGCCGGGCGGCCAGCCGTTCCTCGAAGTCGCGCAGCGCGGTCAGGGAGTCGCCGGCGGGCAGGCCGTTCTCGTCGCGGTGCGCGTAGGGGAGCGTGATCGCGATGTGCTGGTCGAGCATCGGATGGTCCACCGGCCGCAACGGGTAGCGCGCGGTGGCGACCAGCGACGCGCCACCGGCGGTCTGGCCCTCCAGCAGCACCCACTCCTCCTCGCCGAAGCCCGAGGCCACGTCGGCGACCACGGCGGGCAGGTGCGCCGCCGCCACCGCGTCGATCGGCTCGAACGCGACCGCCGTGATCTCGCCCAGCCACCGGGCCACGTCGTCCTCGCCGAGCAGCCAGTCGAGGGCCAGCAGCGTGGCCTCCGTCCGGATGTCCTCGTCGAGGTCGGCGAAGATGGGGTGGTAGGCGGCCACGTCGACCCTGGGCTGGTTGCGCGGCACGCGCAGCCCCAGCGTCAGCTTGTCGAGCGCGAACTCGAGGCCGCCCACGTCGAGCGTCAGCTCCGTCGCCCGCGGGTTGGCCTGACGCGACGGGCGGAACTCCCACAGCAGGTCGGGCGGCGGCGCCGCCTTGGCCCAGCGGTGCGCCAGCGAACGCAGCTCGGCGTCGCCCGCCGCGGTCACCACCAGGGAGTGCGCGGCCTCCTTGCCCGGGGCCACCTCCCAGACCAGCCCGGGATGGATCGCGGCCGCCGCCGGGGCCAGCAGATCCTCCAGCCCTTCCGCCTCGCCGGCGGCCACCAGCGAGTCGAGCCGCGGCCTGGTCTCCTGCCACCACGCCCAGAATCCGGCGATGGCCTCGTCAGGCCCGGTGGCCCCGTCGTCTGCGTCCTTGCGCCCGAACAGTCGCATGGCCGAATCCTTCCAGACCGAGCGCATGGTCGCGCACACCCCGCCGGACAGTACGCTGGAACGGTCATGGGACTTCGTGTGCTTGCCGCCATGTCGGGCGGCGTCGACTCCGCCGTGGCCGCCGCCCGGATCGCCGAGGCCGGTCACGACGTCACTGGTGTTCACCTCGCGTTGTCGGCCAACCCCCAATCCCACCGCACGGGGGCCAGGGGCTGCTGCACGATCGAGGACTCGCGCGACGCGCGCCGGGCCGCCGACGTGATCGGCATCCCGTTCTACATCTGGGACATGGCCGAGCGTTTCCAGCGCGACGTGGTCGAAGACTTCGTGTCCGAATACGCCGCGGGCCGCACGCCCAACCCGTGCCTGCGGTGCAACGAGAAGATCAAGTTCGCCGCGGTGCTCGATCGGGCGCTGGCGCTGGGCTTCGACGCGGTCGCCACCGGCCACCACGCCAAGCTGGCCGACGGCGTGCTGTCGAGGAGCGTCGACGCGGGCAAGGACCAGTCCTACGTGCTGGGCGTGCTCACCCGCGAGCAGCTCAGCCACGCGATCTTCCCGCTGGGCGACTCGACGAAGGCCGAGGTGCGCGAGGAGGCCGCCCGGCGTGGTCTCACCGTGGCCGACAAGCCCGACAGCCACGACATCTGCTTCATCGCCGACGGCGACACCCGCGGCTTCCTGGCCGAGCGGCTGGGCGCGGCCGAGGGCCCCATCGTCGACCAGGAGGGCGCGGTCGTGGGCAGCCACCAGGGCGCCCACGGGTTCACCGTGGGGCAGCGCAAGGGCCTGCGCATCGACCGTCCCGCGCCCGACGGCAGGCCCCGCTACGTGCTGTCCATCGAGCCGGTCTCCAACACGGTCACCGTCGGTCCGCGTACGGCGCTGGAGGTCGGCTCGATCACCTGCGGGCGTCCGGTCTGGAATGGGCCGTCCCGGTTCGACGACCTGACCGTGCAGCTCAGGGCGCACGGTGAGGTCTACGCCTGCCGGTTCGAGGAGACCTCCGACGGGCTCACGATCGAGCTCGACCGGCCCGCCACGGGTGTGGCCGCCGGTCAGGCCGCGGTGCTCTACTCCGGCGCCACGGTGATCGGCTCGGCCACCATCGTCTCGGCCCGCTGAGCCGGGCCGAGGGGCGAGCGGCGCCAGTCGAGGACGGCCGGCTCAGTCGAGGACGGCCGACTCGCCGACCGCGAGGCGGCGCAGGTCGGCGCCCTGCTTCTCCGACTCCATGCGCAGCCAGTTGTCCACCAGGCCCAGGCCGATCTCGTTGTAGAGGCCGTCGTGGGTGGAGAACGCCCGCGCCGGACGCATCGTACGGAGATACTCCACCATCTCCCCGAGCTTCAGCCACGGAGCGCCGGTCGGCACCAGCAGCGTCGGCACCTCCACGCCGGGCACGGTGAGCGCGTCGCCCGGGTAGAAGACCTCGTCGTCGACCAGGAAACCGATGTTCTGGACAGGCGGTATGTCGGGGTGGTTCCTCGCGTGCCACTCGCCGAACGCCTTCACCCGGAAACCGGCCGTCTCGAAGGCGTCGCCGTGGCGTACCACCTGGACCTGGCCCGGGACCTCGGTCAGCTCCGCCGCCACGCCCTCGCAGGTCCAGATCTCCAGGCCGGGCGGGGCGGCCTTCAGCTTGTCGACGTCCACGTGGTCGGCGTGCTCGTGGGTGATGAGCACCGCGTCGGCCCCGTCGAGCACCGGGCTCCGTACGAAAGTGCCCGGGTCGATGACCAGGACCTTGCCGTTCTTCTCCACGCGGACGCAGGCGTGATCGTATTTCGTGAGCTTCACTCGCCAGAGCCTACGCTTGTGCCCATGTCTACGTGGGAAGCCACCGGGGTCGGCTCGCATCCGGGCGAGGACCATCTTGAGGCGATCAGAGTTGTGTTCGGCGAGGTGCCCGGATTGCCGTACCTGCCCGAGCTGCCCGCCAGGGGGGTCGGGGCCGACCTGGTGGGCCGGTCGGCGGCGCTGCTGGTCGATCTGTCCGTTGAGGTGCAGCCGTCGGGATGGCGGCTGACCGACCGGCCCGGCCGCGACCACCAGCGGGCCGTCGACCATCTGCGGCGCGACCTCGACGGGCTGGAGGAGATCGGGCACGACTACTCCGGGCCGCTGAAGGTGCAGGTCTGCGGGCCGTGGACGCTGGCAGGGGCGATCGAGCTGCGGCACGGCGACAAGATGCTCTCCGACGCGGGGGCCGTACGCGACCTGACCGCCTCGCTCGCCCAGGGCGTGGCCGAGCACTGCGCCGAGGTGCGGCGGCGGCTGCCAGGGGTGACCGAGATCGTGTTGCAGCTCGACGAGCCGGGGCTGCCCGGGGTGCTGGCGGGCACGGTGCCGACGGCGTCGGGGTTCGGGCGGCTGGCGGCGGTCGAGGAGTGGCGGGTGGAGGAGTCGATGGGGCTCTTCGACCGTCCCGTGGTGCACTGCTGCGCGCCGGGGGTGCCGTTCGGCCTGCTGCGCCGGGCGGGGGTGCGCGGGGTGTCGCTGGACGCGGCGCTGCTGCGGCGGGCGCAGGAGGACGCGCTGGGGGAGTCGTTCGAGGCCGGGATAATGCTGTTCCTGGGGGTCGTGCCGGGCACCGACACCCGGCTCGCCGATCCTGGGGTGGTGGCCAAGCCCGCGCTGGAGCTGTGGCAGCGGCTGGGGTTCGCGGCAGAACGGCTTGCGGAGCAGGTGGTGCTGACCCCGTCGTGCGGTCTGGCGGGGGCCTCGCCCGCGTACGCGCGCGCGGCGCTGGCCGCCTGCCGCAAGGCGGCCCAAGTGCTCAGAGACGATCCCGCGAACGGTCGGCCGGGCGGCTGAACGTGGCTTCGCGCGGGCTCGGCGGTAGCGTTTGCTCAGGTCGTACGGGGTCGTAGGGAAGGAGAGGCTGCGTGAGTGAGTCAGGCACCGAGGTCGGGGGCGTGCCGGTGACCGCGCTCAAACGGCACGCCGAGCTGAGCGAGCTGGTCGAGGAGGCCCGCTGGCGCTACTACGTGCTCGACCAGCCGACGGTGAGCGACGCCCGGTTCGACGAGTGGTTCAAGGAGCTGCTCGCGCTGGAGGAGGCGCATCCGGCGCTCCAGACGCCCAGGTCGCCCACCCAGCAGGTGGGCGCGCCGGTGTCGGGAGACTTCGCGAAGGTCCAGCACCTCAACCGGATGGAGAGCCTCGACAACGCCTTCAGCGCCGAGGAGATGGCCGCCTGGCAGGCCAGGGCCGAGCGGCTGGCCGAGGGCGACCCCGGCCCCTACCTGTGCGAGCTGAAGATCGACGGCCTGGCCATCGCGCTGGTCTACCGCGACGGCAGGCTCGAACGCGCCGCCACCCGCGGCGACGGGCGCACCGGCGACGACGTCACGGACAACGTACGCACGATCAAGGGCGTCCCCCACCGGCTCACGGGCCACGACGTGCCGAGCCTGGTCGAGGTGCGCGGCGAGGTCTACATCCCGGTCGCCGACTTCAAGCGGCTCAACGAGCAGCTCGTCGAGCAGGGCAAGGCGCCGTTCGCCAACCCGCGCAACTCCGCGGCGGGGACGCTGCGGCAGAAGGACCCGCGCGTCACGGCCCAGCGCCCGCTGCGGATGCTGGTGCACGGCATCGGCCTGTGGGAGGGGGCGCCAGAGCCGCGCGCGCAGTCCGACGTCTACGACCGGCTGCGCGAGTTCGGGCTGCCGGTCAGCGACCTCTACAAGGTGCTGCCGGGGCTCGGCGAGATCAACGAGTTCATCGAGTACTACCGCGTACACCGGCACGACCCGGCCTACGAGATCGACGGGGTCGTGGTGAAGATCGACGGCTTCCGCACACAGCGGGAGCTGGGCTCGACGTCCCGGGCGCCGCGGTGGGCGATCGCGTACAAGTATCCGCCGGAAGAGGTCAACACCAAGCTGCTCGACATCCAGGTGGGGGTGGGGCGCACCGGGCGGGTCACGCCGTTCGGGGTGATGGAGCCGGTCGTGGTGGCGGGCTCGACGGTCGAGCGCGCCACCCTGCACAACGCCGCCATCGTGGTCAAGAAGGGCGTGCTCATCGGTGACACCGTGGTGCTGCGCAAGGCGGGCGAGGTCATCCCCGAGATCGTCGGGCCCGTCACGGCGCTGCGCGACGGTTCCGAGCGGGAGTTCGTCATGCCGACGCACTGCCCCGAGTGCGGCACGGAGCTGGCGTACGAGAAGGAGGGCGACGCCGACCTGCGCTGCCCCAACGCCCGCGGGTGCCCCGCCCAGATCCGCGAGCGCGTCTACTTCGCGGCCGGGCGGCGCGCGTTCGACATCGACGGGCTCGGCTACGTCGCCGCCACCGCGCTCACCCAGCCGCTGCCGCCGCAGCAGCCGGTGGTGCGTACCGAGGCCGACCTGTTCGACCTGACGCTGGAGCAGCTCGTTCCCATCAAGTCGGTGGTCCGCGACGCGGAATCCGGCCTGCCCAAGATCGACCCGAAGACCGGCGAGCAGAAGGTCGTCACCTTCTTCTCCAACCTCAACGGCGAGCCCAGCCAGAACGCGCTGCGCCTCATGGACGAACTGCCGCGCGCCAAGCAGTCCTCGCTCGCGCAGGTGCTGGTGGCCCTGTCGATCCGGCACATCGGCCCGCCCACCGCCCGCGCCCTGGCCGACGCCCTGCGCTCGATCGACGCCGTCATGAACGCCTCGGAGGAGGAGCTGGCCGAGGTCGAGGGCATCGGGCCCAGGGTGGCGGCCACGATCAGGGAGTGGTTCGAGGTCGACTGGCACCGGGAGATCATCGAACGCTGGCGCGCGGCCGGGGTCCGGATGGAGGACGAGCCCGCCCCCGAGAAGGGGCCGCAGCTCCTGGACGGGCTGACGTTCGTGGTGACGGGCACGCTGGAGGGCTACACGCGCGACTCGGCCGCCGACGCCCTGACCAGCAGGGGCGGGAAGGTGTCGGGGTCGGTGTCCAAGAAGACGTCGTTCCTGATCGCGGGGGAGAACGCGGGGTCGAAGTACGACAAGGCGGTGGCCGCAGGAGTGCCGATCCTCGACGGGGCCGGTTTCGAGGTCCTGCTCAACGAGGGGCCGAAGGCGGCAGCGGCGGCGGCGGTCACGCCGGAGGAGTAGTCCGGTCGCCGGAAGGGGCCTTCTGTCCGGTCAGGGGCGGAGGCTTCGGGCCGCAGCGTGCATGGTTTGCTACTGAGGGTGCTTTTTGGGTATATGTCGGAAAGGAGAAGTGACGGAACGTGCGCGCTTGGTTTCGCGAAGTGGGGTGAAGGTCGTACCCTCCCATAGTGACCTAATGGGGGTTCTGTTACCGATGACTGACCCAACCGACACCCGCGACACCGGACCACGCGTCGGCACGCCGCTGTGGGGATACCTCGCGGGCATCACCGTGATCGGCTTCACCGCCCTGGTGGTGGCCATGCTCAGGCTGGACCCCGCCGGTCTGGTGGAGCTGGCCCGCGGGCCCCTGTTCTGGGTGCTGGCGGTGCTGGTGATCCTGGGTGAGCTCAGGCCCGTGATGGTGTCCTCGGCGACGATCGTGGGCGGCACCTATCCGTCCACCATGTTCACCTTCGCCGTGCTGATGCACTTCGGCCTGCCCGTGGCGGTGCTCATGCAGGCCGTCGCCGTCACCATCAACGGCGTGGTGACGCGCAGGTCGTGGCATCGGGTCATGTTCAACATCGCGCAGTCCACCCTCGCTCTGACCGCGGCGGCCGTGGTGCTGGGGACGTTCGGGATCGTGCCGAGCCCGGCCGTGCCGTGGGTGCCCACGGGAGGCGACCTGCCGGCGATCGTGCTGGCCGGGGTCGCGTACTTCGTGAGCAGGGCCGCCCTGGTGACCGGCGCGGTGGCGCTGCACGAGCGGCGCTCGATCGTCCGCGTGCTCAAGGTCACCGTGGGCCCGCAGGGCCTCGTGTACGTCGGGCTGCTCGGCCTGGCCCCGCTGGTCGTCGTGGTCATGAGCCATTCGCCGGGACTCGTGCCCCTCTTCGTCGCCCCGCTGGCCGCCGTCTACTTCACCGCCACGCTGTCCATGCGCCGTGACCACCAGGCGCTGCACGACGAGCTGACCGGCCTGCCCAACCGCAAGATGCTCATCGTCAGCACCGAGGAGGCCCTGGCCGAGGTCCGCCAGGACGAACGGGTCGGCCTGTTCCTGCTCGACCTCGACCGGTTCAAGGAGGTCAACGACACGATGGGCCACCCGGTGGGCGACCGGCTGCTGCAACTGGTCGCGCACCGGCTCACCCACTCCGTACGGCCGGGCGACGTCGTGGCCAGGCTCGGCGGCGACGAGTTCGCGGTGCTGCTGCCCTCGATCAGGGACGCCCACGCGGCCAGGGAGGTGGCGGCCCGGCTGCGGGCGGCGCTCACCGAGCCGGTACGCCTGGAGGGCATGACCTTCGACCTCGACGGATCCGTCGGCATCGCCCTCTACCCCGACCACGCGCCCGACTTCGAGCTGCTGCTGCAACGGGCCGACGTGGCCATGTACCTGGCCAAGGAGGGGCGTACGGGCGTCGAGCTCTACCAGCCCGACAAAGACCGCAACTCCCCGGAACGCCTCACGCTCCTCGGCGACCTGCGCCGCGCCATCGACAACCGGGAGCTGCGCCTGCACTACCAGCCCAAGGTGGGGCTGGGCAGCGGCGACGTCCAGGGGGTGGAGGCGCTGCTGCGCTGGCGGCACCCGGTGCACGGGCAGCTTCCGCCGTCGGAGTTCGTGCCGCTGGCCGAGCAGTCGTACCTGATGCGCCAGCTCACGGCGTACGTGGTCGAGGAGGCCCTGGAGCAGGCCGCCGCCTGGTGGCACACGGGGCTGCGGGTGCAGATCTCGGTCAACATCTCCGCCCGCGACCTGCTCGGCTCCGCCCTGCCCGAGCAACTGGAGGTCGGCCTGGCCAGGTACGGCCTGCCACCGGCGGCCATCCAACTGGAGGTCACAGAACGCATCCTGACCGGCGACCAGGCCTACACCCAGGACACCATCAAGGCCCTGGCCACGCTCGGCGTCCCGCTGGCGCTCGACGACTTCGGCACCGGATACTCCTCGCTGATCCGGCTCCAGCGGCTGGCGGTGTCGGAGGTCAAGATCGACGCCTCCTTCGTACGCCGTATCGCCGAGTCGGAGGACGACTACCGGATCGTCCGCTCGATCGTCGACCTCGTCCGCTCGCTGGGGCTGAGGTCGGTGGCGGAGGGAGTGGAGTCGGACGAGGTGGCGATGCGACTGGCGGAGCTGGGGTGCGACGTGGGGCAGGGCTGGCTGTTCGGCGAGCCGATGCCGGCCGACGAGGCGGCGGTGTGGCTGCGCGACCGGCCGGGCGCGGCGGTGCGGTACGGCTACCAGCCCGAGGTCAGCAGCACCGCCTGAGGAGGGCTCACGTCTCGCGGATGTTGCGGGGGAGTTAATGGTTCGGGCCTGCTAGGTCAAGGCCCCTAGGATGGCAGTGTCCAAAGACTCCATCCACGAAACGGGTTCAACGACTCATGTCCGCCATAACCCGCGACGAGGTCGCACACCTGGCCCGGTTGTCCAGGCTGGCGCTCACCGGCGACGAGCTCGATCACTACGCCACCCAGCTCGATGCCATCATCGAGGCGGTCGCGAAGGTGACCGAGGTCGCCGCCGAGGACGTGCCGCCTTCGTCGCACGCGCTTCCGCTGACCAATGTCTTCCGTGCCGACGAGGTGCGACAGTCCCTGACGCCTGACCAGGCGCTCTCCGGCGCTCCCGCCGTCGAGGACGACCGTTTCCGGGTACCGCGCATCCTCGGGGAGGAGGCATGAGCTTGATCCGTAAGACCGCCGCCGAGCTGGGCTCGTTGATCGCCGGTGGCGAGGTGTCGGCCGTCGAGGTGGCCGAGGCGCACCTCGACCGGATGGCCGAGGTCGAGCCGAAGGTCCAGGCGTTCCTGCACGTCGACAGGGAGACCACGCTCGACCAGGCGCGGGCCGTCGACGCCAGGCTCCGGGCCGGGGAGCGGCTCGGGCCGCTGGCCGGGGTGCCGATCGCGCACAAAGACATCTTCACCACGCACGACATGCCCACCACCGCCGCCTCCAAGATCCTCGAAGGCTGGCGGCCGCCCTACGACGCGACCGTCACGGCCCGCCTGCGCGCGGCCGGGCTGGTCATCCTGGGCAAGACGAATCTCGACGAGTTCGCCATGGGCTCCTCCACGGAAAACTCCGCGTACCACACGACGCACAACCCGTGGGACCTGACGAAGGTGCCGGGCGGGTCGTCGGGCGGTTCGAGCGCCGCCGTGGCCGCGTACGAGGCGCCGCTGTCCACCGGCACCGACACGGGCGGGTCGATCCGGCAGCCCGCCGCGGTGACCGGGATCGTGGGCATGAAGCCGACCTACGGGGGCTCGTCCCGCTACGGGCTGATCGCGTTCGCCAGCTCGCTCGACACGCCGGGGCCGTTCGCCCGCAACGTGCTCGACGCGGCGCTGCTGCACGAGGCGTTCTCCGGCTACGACCCGATGGACTCCACCTCGATCGACGCGCCCGTGCCCTCGGTCGTCGAGGCCGCCAGGACGCCCGACGTCGCCGGCCTGCGGATCGGCGTCGTCAAGGAGTTCGCGGGCGAGGGCTACCAGGCCGGTGTCCTGGCCCGCTACCACGAGGCCGTCCAGCTCCTGGAGTCGCTCGGGGCCAAGGTCGTCGAGGTCTCCTGCCCGTCGTTCACGACCGCGCTGCCCGCCTACTACCTGATCGCGCCCTCGGAGTGCTCGTCCAACCTGGCGCGCTTCGACGCCATGCGCTACGGCCTGCGCGCGGGCGACGACGGCACCCGCAGCGCGGAAGAGGTCATGGCGCTGACCAGGGCCGCGGGGTTTGGTCCCGAGGTCAAGCGGCGCATCATGCTGGGCACGTACGCGCTGTCGAGCGGCTACTACGACGCCTACTACGGCCAGGCGCAAAAGGTGCGCACGGTCATCTCCCGCGAGTTCGAGGCCGCCTACCAGCAGGTCGACGTGCTGGTGTCGCCGACCACGCCGACCACGGCGTTCGCGATCGGCGAGCGCGCGGACGACCCGGTCGCGATGTACCTCGCAGACCTGTGCACGATCCCGTCCAACCTGGCGGGCAACGCGGCCATCTCCGTGCCGTGCGGCCTGGCCGACGAAGACGGCCTGCCGGTGGGTCTGCAGATCATGGCCCCGGTCCTGGCCGACGACCGCTGCTACCGGGTCGGCGCGGCCGTGGAGCAGGCCCTGGAGAGCCGCTGGGGCGGTGGCCTGCTGTCCAAGGCCCCCGAGCTGTAGGACGAGGAGGCGACGGCCGCGTGCTCACGCGAACGCAACGATCTGAACTAAGGACCTCATCATGACTGCCGGTACGCTCATGCCGTACGACGAAGCGCTCGAGCGGTTCGAGCCGGTGCTCGGCCTCGAGACGCATGTCGAGCTGGGCACCAAGTCGAAGATGTTCTGCGGTTGCAAGACGACCTTCGGCGCCCCGCCCAACACGCAGGTCTGTCCCACCTGCCTGGCGCTGCCCGGTTCGCTGCCGGTGGCCAACGCGGCGGCCATCGAGTCGACGATCCGCATCGGCCTGGCGCTCAACTGCTCGATCGCCGAGTGGTGCCGCTTTGCCCGGAAAAACTACTTCTATCCGGACATGCCGAAGAACTACCAGATCTCCCAGTACGACGAGCCGCTCTGCTTCGACGGCTACCTCGACGTCGAGATCGAGGGGCAGACCGTACGCATCGGGATCGAGCGGGTGCACCTGGAGGAAGACACCGGCAAGTCCACCCACGTGGGCGGCGCGACCGGGCGCATCCAGGGGGCCGACTACTCGATCGTCGACTACAACCGGGCCGGCATCCCGCTGGTCGAGATCGTGACCAAGCCCATCCCGGGCACCGACCGGCTCGCGCCCGAGGTGGCCAAGGCCTACGTCACCGAGCTGCGCGAGATCATGCGCTCGCTGGGCGTCTCCGACGTGCGCATGGAGGAGGGCTCGCTGCGGTGTGACGTCAACGTCTCGCTCATGCCGCGCGGCTCGTCCGAGTGGGGCACCCGTACGGAGACCAAGAACGTCAACTCGCTGCGCAGCGTCGAGCGGTCCGTGCGGAGCGAGATCGAGCGGCAGGCGGGCGTCCTCGCCGAGGGCGGGAAGATCATCCAGGAGACCCGCCACTTCCACGAGGACACCGGCACCACCACGTCCGGGCGGTCCAAGGAGGAGGCGCAGGACTACCGCTACTTCCCCGAGCCCGACCTGGTGCCGATCGCGCCCGACACGGCGTGGGTGGCCGAGCTGAAGGCGGCCCTGCCCGAGCTGCCGTCGGTCCGGCGCAAGCGGCTGCAGGCCGAGTGGGGGCTGTCCGACCTCGACATGCAGGCCATGTACAACGCCGACGCGATCGACCTGGTCGAGGCCACGGTCACGGCCGGCGCCCCGGCGGCCGACGCGCGCAAGTGGTGGATGGGCGAGCTGGCCCGGCGGGCCAACGAGACCGCCACGCCGCTGGCCGACCTGCCCATCACGCCCGGGCAGATCGCCAGGGTGACCGAGCTGGTGGCCTCGGGCGCGCTCAACGACAAGCTCGCGCGCGAGGTGCTCGAAGGCGTGCTGGCCGGAGAGGGCACGCCCGACGAGGTGGTCGAGCGGCGCGGGCTGCGGATCGTCAACGACGAGGGCGAGCTGTCGGCGATCATCGACCAGGTGCTGGCCGACAACGCCGACGCGGCCGAGAAGGTCCGCTCAGGGAAGATCGCGGCGGCGGGCGCGCTCGTGGGCGGCGTCATGCGGGCCAGCAAGGGCAAGGCCGACGCGGCCCGCGCCCGGCAACTGATCCTGGAGAAGCTCGGCGTCTCCGAGTGACCCACCGCCGATGAGGGCCCTGCCGCCGCTGCGGTGGGGCCCTCTCGTATGACCGGGCTCGGGTCTTAGGCCCAATGGCCGAATCCGTGACGGGCTCCGGCTGGAGGCGGGCCCCGACCGGCCGTCGTGCGTTCACGGCATGACGACGAGCGGCATGACGACGAGCAGCATGACAACAGGCGACATGACGACAGGCGGCACGCCAAGAAGCGGCACGGCGGGCGGCGGCGTGACGAGAAGGGCGTTGACGGCGGGCCTGGTGGCGATGGTGTCGCTGGTGGCCTTCGAGTACATGGCGGTCGCGATCGCGATGCCGGTCGTGGCCGGCGAACTCGGCGGACCGCCGCTCTACGGGCTGGCGTTCAGCAGCGCGATGGCGGCGGGCGTGGTCGGCACGGTGCTGGGCGGCCGGTGGGCGGACGTACGCGGGCCCCGCGCGCCCCTGTGGGCCGGGGTGGCCGGGTTCGCCGCCGGCCTGACGGTGGCGGGGCTGGCGCCGAGCATGGAGGTGCTGATCGCGGGCCGGTTCCTGTAGGGCTTCGGCGGCGCGCTGGTCAACGTGGCACTCTACGTCGTGGTGGCCCGGGTCTACCCCGAGCATGTGCATCCACGGATCTTCTCCTTGTTCGCGACCGCGTGGGTGGTGCCGTCGATGGTGGGCCCGGTGGTCGTGGGCCTGGTGACCGACACGCTGGGCTGGCGCTGGGTGTTCCTGCTGGTGCCGTTCCTCACCGCGCTGGGCGCGCTGGTGCTGCTGCGCGGGCTGGCCGGGCAGCCGGTGGACGGCGGGCAGGCCGGTCCGGCCCCTGGCCGGTCACGCAAGGTCGGCTGGGCGGCCGTGACGGCCGTCGGGGCGGCGCTCATGCAGTACGGCAGCAGCCAGTCGCTCCCGCTCCTCCTCGCCGGCCTCGCGGTGCTGGCCGTGGCCCTGCCCAGACTGCTGCCCACCGGCACGCTGCGTGCCGCGAGAGGGCTGCCCACGGTGGTGGCGTTGCGTGGTCTGGCCGCCGGGGCGCTCTTCGCGGCCGAGGTGATCGTGCCGCTCATGCTCGTCCATGAGCGCGGCCTGTCGACGTTCACGGCCGGGCTCGCCCTCATGACGGGCTCGCTGACCTGGTCGGCCGCCTCCTGGTTGCAGGGCAGGGAGGTCTTCGGCCGGATGACGAACCTGCGTCTCGGCTCGGCCATGATCGCGCTGGGCATCGTGGTCATGGGGGCGGTGGCGGTCACCGGGGCGCTGTTCACGGCGTCCGGCTCGGGCTACTGGACGGTCTTCGCCGCGACCCTGGCCATGGCCCTGGCGGGGTTCGCCATCGCACCCAGGACGGCCGCGAACGGCCCCGCCACGTCGGCGGGGCCGTCCAGGGAGCAGGTCAGCCGGTCCGCGTGACCTTCGACCTGCGCGCCGCGAGCTTCCTGAGCAGCGGCGTGAGCAGCGCCAGGGCGGCCAGGAGCAGCAGGACGGCGGCGATCGGGCTGCGGACGAGCACGCTCACGTCCCCCGCCCCGATGGCCAGCGCGCGCCGGAGCTGGATCTCCGCCATCGGGCCCAGGATCATGCCGATCACCGCGGGCGCGACGGGCAGGCCGAAGCGCCGCATGGCGTAGCCGAGCAGGCCGAGCAGGTAGAGGACGAACAGGTCCACCACGGTGCCGTTCAGCGCGTAGACCCCGAGGGCGGCGAAGAGCACGATCCCGGCGTAGAGGTACGGCCGTGGGATCCGCAGCACGCGGGCCCAGAGCGGGGCCAGGGGCAGGTTCAGCACCAGCAGCATCATGTTGCCGATGAACAGCGAGGCGATCATGCCCCACACCAGCGCCGGGTTGTGGTCGAAGAGCTGCGGGCCGGGCTGCAGGCCGTACTGCTGGAAGGCGGCCAGCAGGATCGCGGCCGTCGCGGACGTGGGCAGGCCCAGCGTGAGCAGCGGGACCAGGGTGCCGGCCGCCGCGGCGTTGTTGGCCGCCTCGGGGCCCGCGACGCCCTCGATGGCGCCCTTGCCGTACTCCTCGCGGGCCACGCCGCGGGCCAGGCGCCGCTCGGCCGCGTACGACAGGAAGGTGGGGATCTCGGCCCCGCCGCCGGGCAGCGCGCCGAACGGGAAGCCCAGCGCGGTGCCGCGCAGCCACGGCAGCCAGGAGCGCCGCCAGTCGGCGCGGCCCATCCAGGCGCGGCCGACCGGCACCACCTCGGGTGTCCCGTGGCGCAGGCGGGAGGCGACGTAGAGGGCCTCGCCCACCGCGAACAGGCCGACCGCGACGATCACCACGTCGATGCCGTCGAGCAACTGCGGGATGCCCAGCGTCAGGCGGGCCTGCCCGGTCTGCTGGTCGATGCCGACCAGGCCGATCACCAGGCCGAGGCCGAGCGAGGCCAGGCCGCGCACGACCGAGCGCGACAACACCGAGGACACGGCCGTGAAGGCGAGGATCGCCAGCGCGAAGTAGTCCTCCGGGCCGAACGAGATCGCGAAGCTGACCACCGCCGGCGCCGCCACGACCAGGAGCGCCGTGGCGATCGTGCCGGCCACGAACGAGCCGATGGCGGCCGTGGCCAGCGCCTGGGCGGCCCGGCCGCGCCGGGCCATCTGGTTGCCCTCCAGCGCCGTGATCATCGACGCCGACTCGCCGGGGGTGTTGAGCAGGATGGAGGTGGTCGAGCCACCGTACATGCCGCCGTAGTAGATGCCGGCGAACATGATGAACGCGCTGGTCGGCGGCACCGTGAACGTGATCGGCAGCAGCAGCGCCACCGTCATCGCGGGCCCGATGCCGGGCAGCACGCCGACGAGGGTGCCGAGGGTGACGCCGATGAGCGCGTACAGGAGGTTGACCGGGGTGAGCGCGGCGGCGAAGCCGTCGAGCAGCAACTGCAGGGAGGTCACCTCAGATCACCCCCGCCAGCGGCCCGCCCGGCAGCGTCACGCCCAGGCCCTTGACGAACAGCAGGTACGTCACCACGCCCATGACCACCGAGACCCCGGCCGCGCGCACCTTGTGCTCGGCCCCCAGCGCCACCGACAGGCCGAAGAACAGCAGGCTCGCGCCGATGATCCAGCCGAGGACGTTCAGGAGCGCCGCGAAGGCCAGGAAGATGCCGCTGACCAGGGCGACGCTCCGCCAGTCCGTGGGCGCGCCCGCGTCGACGTCCTCGCTCTCCTCGGGTTCGGCGTGGCCGCCGCGTACGACGTCGGCGACGTAGAACAGGCCGATGAGCACCATCGCGCCGCCCACCAGCATGGGAAAGAAGCGCGGCCCGAGGCCGAGCTGGGAGGCCGCCGCGGAGACGTCGAGCGTCCCGACCACGACGAGCACGCCCAGCACCAGCACCACGACCGCCAGCCCGAGCTCGGGCCGCCACCAGCGAGTCATCAGGAGACGAGCCCCATCTCGGCGATGATCCCCTTGACCCTGGTCTGCTCGGAGCCGAGGAAGTCGGCGAACTGCTGGCCGGTCTGGAAGGAGTCGATCCAGCCGTTCTTGGCCACCGCGTCCTTCCACGGCTGCGAGTCGTGCATCTTGGTGACCAGGTCGGTCAGCGTCTTCTTGTCGGCGTCGGAGAGCCCGCCGGGGGCGACGAAGCCGCGCCAGTTGGACAGCTCCACGTCCAGGCCGCCCTCCTTCAGCGTGGGCGCGTCGAGGCCGGGCAGCCGCTCGCCGGACGTCACGGCCAGGGCGCGCAGCTTGCCGGACTTGACGTGCTCGGCGAACTCGGACACGCCGGAGATGCCCGCGCTGACCTTGTTGCCGAGCAGCTCGTTGAGCGCCTCGCCGCCGCCCGAGTGGGCGATGTAGTTGACCTGCTTGGGGTCGACGCCCGCGGCCTTGGCCATCAGCCCGGCCACGATGTGGTCGGTGCCGCCCGCCGAACCGCCCGAGATGGACACCTTCGCCGGGTCGACCTTCCAGGCCGCCACCATGTCGGCCAGCGTCTTGAACGGGGACGCGGCCGGGACGACGACGATCTCGTACTCCTCGGTCAGCTTGGCGATGGGCGTGGTCTCGGCCAGCGTCACCTTCGACTTGTTCTGCTCGATGGCGCCCACCATGACCAGGCCCATGGTCATCAGCAGGTTGCCGTTGCCCTTCTCGCCGGCGAGCTGCGCCAGGCCGATCGTGCCGCCGGCGCCCGGCACGTTGAACACCTCGACCTTGCGCGCCGGGTCGGCCGTCTTGAACGCCTGCTCCGCCGTACGGGAGGTCTGGTCCCATCCGCCGCCCGGCGCGGCCGGGGCCATGATCCGCAGCGAGGAGGCGGAGGCGGTGGTGCCGGACTCGCCGCAGGCCGTCAGCGCGGCGAGGGAGAGTGCCGCGAGAGCGGCGAGTACGCGCAAGCGCATGATCACTCCAAGGGGGGTTTTCACCTTCGTTGAACAGGCATGGTGAGGTGCGTTCCCGTGGGCGTCGAGGCTTTGCGCGGTTGCCGTCATAGTGGTCGTATTGGTCGCGACCTGGCCGTGACCTCTGTTTGTTTCCATGTGCAGGGTGAGACGGGTTCGTGACGCCTCCCTCGGCACCCAGCTCTTCGTCCTCCAGATGGTGATCGTGCTGCTGGCCGTCGGCGGCACCGGAGGAGTGTGGGCCGAGCACACGCGCGACCAGCTCGACTCGCTGCACCAGCAGCGGGCGCTGGCGATCGCCCAGTCGGTGGCCGGCCTGCCGCAGGTGCGCGCGGCCTTCGAGCTCGAACGCCCGGAGAGCGTGCTGCAGCCGCTGGCCATGAGCGTCCAGCAGGAGACCGGCGCCGACTACGTCGTGATCGCCAACACCGACCAGCAGCGCTACGCCCACCCCAACACCGCGCTGATCGGCAAGCGGCTGTCCACCGACGGCAGCACGGTCCTGCGTACGGGCCAGAGCTGGGTCGGCACCGAGACCGGCACGATCGGCACCACGGTCAGGGGCAAGACGCCCATCCGCGACGAATACGGCAACGTCATCGGCCTCGTCTCCGTCGGCGTGCTGGAGACCACGGTCGTCAGCCAGCTCTCCCAGGCCCTGCCGCCGCTGATCTGGACCGCGCTGGCCGTGCTGGTGGCCGGGCTCGCGCTGGCGGCGGTGATCACCGCGCGGGTGCGCAAGCAGACGTTCGGCCTGGAGCCGCGCGAGATCGCGGCGCTGCTGGAGCAGCGCGAGGGCGTGCTGCACGGCGTCAAGGAGGGCGTGCTCGCGCTCGACCTGTCGGGGCGGGTCACCCTGGTCAACGACGCCGCCCGCGAACTGCTGGGCGACGTCGGGGAGGATCTCACGCGGATGCCGGTCTCCGAGCGCATGCGCGACGTGCTCAGCGGCGCCGACCCAGGCGAGGACCGCGTGGTGCTGCACGGCGAGCGCGTGCTGGTGCTCAACCGCACCCCCGTCTGGGTACGCGGCCGGCACCGCGGCTGGGTGGTCACCCTGCGGGACCGTACGGAGCTGGTGCGCCTGGCCCGCGAGCTCGACGACACCAGCAGCGCCACCGAGGCGCTGCGGGCCCAGGCCCACGAGTTCGCCAACCGCATGCACACCGTCGTGGGCCTGCTGGAGCTGGGCGAGCACGAGGCGGCCGTCAGCTTCATCACCCGCACCACGCGCGGCACGTACGCCACCGACCTGCGCGAACACGTCCAGGACCCGACCCTCGCCGCTCTCCTGCTGGCCAAGTCCGCCGAGGCGGCGGAGCGCGGGGCCACGCTCGTGCTTGCCGACGACTCCTCGGTGCCCGCGGGCCTGCTCGGCGACCCGCAGGACGCGGTGCTGGTGGTCGGCAACCTGGTCGCCAACGCGATCGACGCCCTCGACGGCGCGGAGGGCACGATCGAGGTGTCGGTGCAGGCCGACGCCGGCGGCCTGCGCGTACGCGTCGGCGACTCGGGGCCGGGCATCGCGCCCGACCTGGTGGAGGAGGTCTTCAGGGAGGGCTTCACCACCAAGGCCGCCCATTCGGGGCCGCGCGGGCTGGGGCTGGCGCTGACCAGGCAGGCGTGCCTGCGCCGGGGCGGCTGGGTACGCGTGGGCAACTCGGGCCCCGGCCCGGCCGCCGACGACGCCTCGGTGCCCTCCGGCGGCGCGGTGTTCACGGCGTTGCTCCCGGCGGAGGCGGGCCCGTGATCCGCGTCCTGGTCGTCGACGACGACTTCATGGTGGCCCGCATCCACAGCGGCTACGTGGCCCGGATGCCGGGCTTCAGCGTCGTCTCCGTCGCGCACAACGGCGCCGACGCGCTGGCCGCGGCCGACGAGCTGCGGCCCGACCTCGTGCTGCTCGACATCTACCTGCCCGACATGTCGGGCCTGGAGGTGCTCAAGGCGCTCCACGGCGTGGACGTCCTCATGATCAGCGCCGCCCGCGACGTGTCCACCGTCAAGGAGGCCATGCGCGGCGGCGCGGTCAACTACCTCATCAAGCCGTTCACCGCCGCCGCGCTGACCGAACGCCTCCAGCAGTACGCCGACACCCGCAAGCGCCTGACCGCGATCGGCCCCGAGGCCCGCCAGGACGACGTGGACCGCCTGTTCGGCACGTTCAAGTCCGCCGCCCCCATGCCGAAGGGGCTGTCGGCGGCCACGTGCGCGCTGGTCGCCGACACCCTCAGGGACGCCGGCCGCGATCTGTCGGCCGCCGAGGCGGCCGAGCTGACGGGCCTGTCGCGGGTGAGCGTCCGCCGCTATCTGGAACACCTGTGCGTGGCGGGGCAGGCCGAGTACCGGCCGCGCTACGGCACGGCCGGTCGTCCGGAACATCGCTACCGGTGGCTAGGTTGACACATTTCCGTAGCCATTTCCCGTGACATAAGCGGATCCGCGTGCCTTACTGTTGCCTGAGACTTGGCTGCGGACCGGGAGGAGATTGAGGCGTGCGAAACGCCGGACCGATCGAATCACCGACCGACCCGTTCGCCTCGGTGCCGTTACCCACGTCGGGCGTCTCCAAGAGGCCGCGGATCGAAGGGCTGCCCCCGGGCGTGTCCCGGGACATCTTCGGCCCGCAGGAAAGGCAGGAGCCCCGCCCGGCCCAAGGCCCGGGCGCCCAGGGCGGTCAGGGTGGTCAGACGGGCAAGGGCGCGCTGCCCCCGGTGGCGCCGCCCGCACAGCCGTGGCCGATGGCCGACCGAGAGCCCGCGCTCCCGCCCGCCCCCGCGTTCGGCGGACCGGAGAGCCCCTCTCCGTACACGCCCGAGCCGCCCAGGCGGCGCCGGGTGCTGCCCGGCCTCGGCGTGTTCGTGCTGGTGCTGGTCGTGCTGGCGTACGTGGTGCCGGCGGTGCTCATGTCCGGGTCGGTCCTGCGCGGCACGCGCGTGGCCGGGGTGGACATCGGCGGCCTGACCGTGACGCAGGCGGCCGACAAGCTGCGTACGGAGCTGGGCGAAAGGCTCAGCAAGCCCGTCGTGGTCGACATCGGCGGCAAGAAGGAGACCATCCAGGCCGACGCGGCCGGGCTCGAACTCGACGTCGTCGGCACCATCGGGCAGGCGCCCAGCGGCTTCCCCACCCCGGAGGAGGTCTGGCAGGGCCTGACCGGCACGACCGAGCTCCAACCGAAGATCAGCACCGACTCCGCCCAGCTCAACAGGACTGTCGAGAGCCTGGCGGAGAGCGTGGACAAGCCCGCGCAGGAGGGCCGGGTGACCTTCACCGGGCTGGTGCCCAAGAGCCGCCGGCCCGCGCCCGGCGTGGTGCTCGACCAGGACGACGCCGTACGCCGGATCGGCTCCGCCTTCCTCGGCGGGGGCGGCGAGGTCGCGCTCACGCTCGAGCCCGCCACGCCCGCCACCACCCCCGAGGCCGTCACCGAGGCGATGACCAGGGCGAAGGCCGCCGTGGCCGCCCCTCTGACGCTGACCGTCGACGGCAAGCAGGCGCAGGTCTCCCCGGCCATGATCGCGGCGAACCTGACCTACGAATCCGACGGCGACGGCGGGCTCGCGGCCGAGTTCGACGCCAAGGGGGTGCTGGCCACGCTGGAGAGCAGCCTGGTGGACGCCGCCCAGCAGCCGCGCGACGCCACGTACGAGATCGTGGACGGCAAGCCGGTCCTGGTGCCCGCGCGGGACGGGCGGGGCGTCAACGACAAGCTGCTGGCCAAGGACGCCGAGAAGGTCTTCGACACGGGTGGCGCCCGCACGGTCCCCGTCAAGCTCGGCGCGGTCGCGCCGGAGGTGGAGACCTCGCAGATCCAGGGACTGGGCATCAAGGAGCAGGTGAGCAGCTTCACCACCACGTTCGAGTGCTGCCAGGCCCGGGTGAAGAACATCCAGCTCATGGCTCAGCGGCTCGACGGCCACGTCGTGAGGCCGGGCGAGACGTTCTCACTCAACGAGGTGCTCGGAGAGCCGACGGTCGAGGACGGGTACGTCGAGGCGCCGCAGACCGTCCGCGGGCGGACGGTGAACGCCGTCGGCGGCGGCGGCTCGCAGGTCGCGACCACCATGTACAACGCGGTCTACTTCGGCGGCTACGACGACGTGGACCACCAGCCGGCGGACCACTACGACCCGCGCTACCCGGCGGGCCGGGACGCGGCGTTGGCGTACCCGGACCAGGATCTCAAGTGGCGCAACGACTCCGACAGCGGCGTGCTCATCAAGACCACCGTCACCGAGACGACGGTGGCCGTCGTGCTGTGGGGCGTCAAGCGGTACGACGAGGTGGAGCACGTGGAGTCGGAACGCCGGGACTTCACGCCGTTCGGCCAGGAGACGAGCGCCGCGGCCGACTGCCTGCCCACGGCGGGGGAGCAGGGGTTCACGATCGACGTGACCCGGGTGTTCCACGACGACGGCAAGGTGGTCAAGAAGGACAAGAAGCTGACCACCAAGTACAGCCCGCGAACCCAGCTCACCTGCACCGCCGCCCGCTGAGCCCGCCCCTCCCGACGGTCGTCCCGGGTGGGCGCGGGCACCGGGAAAGCCCCGCGGAGGGCCTCAAGGGGTGAGGGAGAGTATGCGGTCGTCGCCGTTCCTGGGGGAGCCGCGGCCGTCCCTGTTGCTGGTCGCGATCCAGAGTGACCCGTCGGGAGCGGTCGTGACGGCGCGGATGCGCCCGTAGCGGCCGGTGAAGTGGGCCACCGGCCTGCCGACCGAGCCGTCGGCCGTCAGCGGCACCTGCCACAGCCGTTCCCCGCGCAGCGCGCCCACCCACAGGGAGCCGTCCGCGTAGGCCATGCCCGACGGTGACGCCTCCGACGTGGGCCACGTGAGGAGCGGGTTGGTGAAGCGGGGGTCGTCGCTGCGGCCCTCGGCCTCCGGCCAGCCGTAGTTGGCCCCCGGCTTGATCAGGTTGATCTCGTCGTAGGTGTTGGCCCCGAACTCGGAGGCGTACAGCCGGCCCGCCGGGTCCCAGGCCAGGCCCTGGACGTTGCGGTGGCCGTAGCTGTAGACCAGGGTGCCGAACGGGTTGCCGGGGGCGGGGGCGCCGTCCACGGTCATGCGCAGGATCTTGCCCGCGAGCGAGTCGCGCCGCTGGGCCAGGCCGGGGTCGCCGGTCTCGCCCGTGGTGGCGTACAGGTGGCCGTCGGGGCCGAAGGCGAGGCGGCCGCCGTTGTGGATGGAGCCCTTCGGGATGCCCTTGACGATGATCCGCGCGTCGGTCAGGCCGTTGCCTGACAGGCGGTAGCGGGCGATCCGGTTGTCCTGTTCGGCGGTGTAGTAAAGGAAGATTTGTTGGTCTTTGACCGCTACGCCCATCAGGCCGCCCTCGCCGTCCGGTCGCACCTCGGCGATCTTCGCCAGCTCCGTCACCCGTCCTGCGGGGGTGACCCGAAGGAGGCGGGCGGTGTCGCGTTCGGTCACGAGCGCGTCGCCCCCGGGCAGGAACGCGATCCCCCACGGTACGGAGAGCCCGGTCGCCACGTCCCTCGGCTCTCCAGGCGCGTCCTGGGCCGGCGCGGCCGCCGTGGGAAGCACCTCGGCGCCACCAGGGGAGACGCCGCCGGAACAGGCCGTGAGAGCGGCCAACAGCATGATCGTCCAGAGCTTGCTCATGTGTTCCATACTTCCCTCGGGGTCGTAAGGTTCTCGGCATGAAGACCTGGGTTCCATCCGATTCGGTGGGTGATGTGCTGTCCGACCTGCCCGGCGTTGAATGTGCTGTGTATAACGGCACGTCCCCGATGCCGGATGGGGTGGAGGACGTGGAGGTGTGGATCCCGCCGCTGGCCGCCCTGCCCGACGTGCCGGGGACCCTGGCCCGTATGCGATCGCTGCGGCTGGTCCAGACCGTGACCGCGGGTGTGGAGCAGTACCGGCCGCACATCCCCGAGGGCGCCGTGCTGTGCAACGCCCGCGGCGTGCACGACGCGGGCACCGCCGAGTGGGCGGTCGGGGCGATGATCGCGGTGCTCAGGGAGTTCCCCGGCTTCGTGGACGCGCAGCGCAGAGGCGAGTGGACCTACCACCACACCGGCGTGCTGGCCGACTCGCGCGTGCTCATCGTGGGTCACGGGTCCATCGGAGCCGCGCTCGAAAGGCGGCTGGAGCCCTTCGAGGTCGACGTCGTACGCGTGGCCAGAAGCGCCCGCGACGGCGTGCACGCCCTGGCCGAGTTGCCCGCCCTGCTGCCCGAGGCCGACGTCGTCGTGCTGCTCGTGCCCGCCACCGCCGCCACCGCCGGGATGGTGGACGCCGCGTTCCTGGCCCGGATGAAGGACGGCGCCGTGCTCGTCAACGCCGCCAGGGGCGGCATCGTCGACACCGGCGCGCTGCTCGCGGAGCTCAAGACCGGGAGGCTGCGCGCCGCCCTCGACGTGACCGAGCCCGAACCGCTGCCCGAGGGGCACCCTCTCTGGAGCGCTCCCGGCGTGCTCATCACCCCGCACGTGGCGGGCAGCACCCCGGCCTCCGGGCGGCGTGTGTTGCGCTATCTCCGGGCCCAGCTCGGGCGCTACGCCGCAGGTGAAGAGCTGATCAACGTCATTTCCGACTCGTACTGAGAGGATCCCGGAACGTGGCTGGTCCGTGACCTTCGGTGCGTACGGTGACGTTTGCAAGGGTCTCCTGACTCACTGTCAAGAAACTCTTGGCGGTAATTGGTCTTGTCTGGTTATCAGATCGGTGACGACATCGGCGTTGTCACCACCCGCGCACCCACGACCGCACACACTGGCGGAGTGATCGGCCGGGCTTCGGCGGTCGCAGGTGCAGAGTTCGAGACGGGATGGGCAACGACTGTGATCCGCTGGCGTGATCCACGGGTGCCGCCGGCCGCCGCGGCGGCCACGGGCGCGGTGGCCTTCGCCGCCGTCCTCGCGGCAGGGGCCCCGGCCGCGATCACCGGTGCGGTCGCCGGAGGGCTCGCGGCGCTGATCGCCGCCGCCTCCCTGCTGGTCGCCTCGGTGCAGCAGGCCGCGCATCGCCCCACTGGCACGGCCGCGCGCTGGATGGGCGGCGGCGCCGTCATCTGGGCCGCCGGGGTGACGCTGCGGCCGTTCGCCGAGGGTTTCGCGGTCAGCTTCGCGGACATGTTCGTCCTGCTCGGCGCGGTGGTCACGGCCGGCGGGGCGCTGATCGCCGCCGACCGCAGGTTCCCGGTCGGGGCAGCATTACGGCAGATCACCGACGCCTACCTGTGCGCCGCCTCGCTGTTCCTGATCGGTTGGGTGGTGGCCCTGCGACAGGTCTACACCGACGGCGGCGACCCGGCCGGGTTCACCCTGGCCGTGGCGCCGCCGATGATCGCGTTGCTGGTGATGTGCGCCGTGCTCCCGTCGGTGCTCACCAGCAGGTCCACGTCCTGGCTGCTCGGCCTGGCCGGGGTGGGCGTGCTGGCCACCATGACCGTGGCGGGGCTGGGATCGGCCGTGGCCCGGCTGGTCGGCGCCGAGCCGCAGCTCTGGAGCGTGATGCTCGCGCCCGTCGCCTTCCTGCTGCTGGCCGCCGTTCCGTGGGTGCCGCGGGTCAGGCAGGCGGGCCGGCCCGCCGTGGGCCACGTGGTCTCGCTCATACCGCTGGCCCTGGTCGCCGTGGCCGCCTGCACGCTGCTGGCCCACCAGGCCGGCGGGCGCGCGGGGAGCCCGGTCGCCGGGATCGTGGTGCTCTCGGTCTCCGTGGTGCTGCTCCTGCTGGTGCGCCTGTTCGTGGTCTCGGCCGCCAACGTCCGCCTGCGCGGCCTGGTCAAGCTGGGCGAGCGCCAGCTCAGGGAGCTGGCGGAGAGCACCGGCGACGTGGTGTTCACCTGCGACTACGAGGGCGTCGTCCGCGAGATCGGCGCCGGCGTCCAGGCGACGTACGGCTACCGCGCCGACGAGCTGGTGGGCGGCTCGATCTTCGACTACATCCACCCGGAAGACGTGCCGAGCATCCAGGTCGCCCTGCGCGCCCTGAATCTCGACGAGGAGCCCTCGGCGCCCGGCGCCTGCCTGATCGCCTGCCGCGTACGCGCGGCCGACGGCACCTGGCGCCCCACCGAGTCGGTGGCCACCCGCCAGGTCGGCGGCGACGACCTGATGCTCGTGACGACCAGAGACATCAGCGACGAGGAGGCGCTGCGCAACCAGGTCGCCCACCTGACCTTCCACGACGGCGTCACCGGCCTGCCCAACCGCGCCTATTTCGAGGAGCGCACCAGGGAGGTGCTCGCGGGGCGCACGTCGGGCCAGGGCGCGGCCAACGTGGCGGTGATCTTCCTCGATCTCGACGGGTTCACCTCGGTCAACGACTCGGTCGGGCACGCCAGCGGCGACTACCTGCTCGGCCAGGCGGCCCGCCGGCTGCGCGGGGCCGTACGCGCCGACGACACCCTGGCCCGCTGGGGCGGCGACGAGTTCGCGGTGCTGGTGGAGACCGGCGGCGAGGCGCAGGTCGCGGTCGACCTGGCCGAGCGGCTGCTCGGCGCGGTCTCGCAGGAGCCCTTCCGGGTCGCCGACCGCGACGTGGCGCTGACCGCCAGCGTGGGCGTGGCCTTCACCGAGGAGGACACGCCGGCCGGCGACCTCATGCGTAACGCCGATGTCGCAATGGCGCGCTCCAAAGAGCTGGGCGGGCGGCGCGTGGAGGTGTTCGCCGCGCAGATGCACGCCGACGTGCTGCGCCGCCTGGAGCTGGCGGCCGACCTGCAGCGGGCGCTGATCGAGCAGCAGTTCGCCATCGAGTACCAGCCGGTGGTCGACCTGGCCACGTCGCGGGTGACCGCGGTCGAGGCGCTGGTGCGGTGGTGGCGCGGGTCGGTGTTCGTGCCGCCGGAGGAGTTCCTCGGCCCGGCGGAGGACACCGGGCTGATCGTGCCGCTGAGCGAGTGGATCCTGCGCGAGTCGTGCCGTGAGGTGGCCGCCTGGCGGGCCTCGTCCTGGGACATCGGGCTGTCGCTGAACCTGTCGGCCCGCCAGATCATGGCGCCCAGGTTCGTCGAGTCCGTGGAGGGCGCGCTGGCCGAGAGCGGGCTGCCCGCCTCCGCGCTCACCCTGGAGGTGATCGAGGAGATGCTCGTCGAGGACGCAGAAGAGACGATCAAGCGGCTGGCCGAGCTGCGGGCGCTCGGGGTGCGGCTGGCCATCGACGACTTCGGCACCGGCTACGCCTCGCTGGCGTTCCTCAGGCAGCTCCCCGTCGACATGATCAAGATCGACCCGTCGTTCGTGTCCGGGCTCGGCAACGACGACACGCTCACCCTGCTCACCCGCACGATCGTGCGACTGGGTCACGACCTGGGGCTTATCGTGGTTGCTGAGGGGATCGAGCGTCCCGAGCAGCTCGAACTGCTGAAGCGGATGGGCTGCACGCGGGGGCAGGGTTTCCTGGTGGCGCGGCCGATGGCGGCCCGCGGAGTCGACTCGCTGATGCGTACGAGTCTCACTGTTTGAGACATGTGTCCACGAAGTTGGCACCGGGGCGTTCGGAGCGGCTATGGTATAGGTCATGCTTCGCAGTGAGATTCTCGTAGTACTTCGCCGGCGCGCAGGCCGATAGCGAAGCACGACGACCTGCGCGCCGCCCCAGACCCGCCGCCCGGTGGGACGGGGCCTTTTTTATGTCCTTAAGCGAGTAGCCACGCAAGGAACGAGCCGATGACCGAACGGATGACAGGTGCACAGGCCCTGGTCAGGGCGCTGGAGCACGTTGGAGTCGACACAGTGTTCGGGATCCCGGGCGGTGCCATTCTGCCGGCCTACGATCCTCTCTACGACTCGACCAAGGTCCGGCACGTGCTCGTACGGCACGAGCAGGGTGCGGGGCACGCGGCCGAGGGCTACGCGCAGGCCACGGGCAGGGTCGGGGTGTGCATGGCGACCAGCGGCCCCGGCGCCACGAACCTGGTGACCCCGATTGCCGACGCGTTCATGGACTCCGTGCCGATGGTGGCGATCACGGGGCAGGTGGCCGCCCCGATGATCGGCACCGACGCCTTCCAGGAGGCCGACATCTCCGGCATCACCATGCCGATCACGAAGCACAACTTCCTGGTCACCGATGCCGCCGACATCGCCCGTACGATCATGGAGGCGTTCCACATCGCCTCCACCGGCCGTCCGGGGCCGGTCCTGGTGGACATCTCGAAGGACGCGCTGCAGTCGGAGACCACGTTCAGTTGGCCGCCCACCATGCAGCTCCCGGGCTACCGCCCGGTCACCCGGCCGCACTCCAAGCAGATCCGCGAGGCCGCCAAGCTGATCGCCGAGTCCCGGCGGCCGGTCCTGTACGTCGGCGGCGGCGTCCACAAGGCCCGCGCCTCGGCCGAGCTGCTGCAACTGGCCGAGCTGACCAACATCCCGGTCATCACCACCCTGATGGCGCGCGGCACGTTCCCCGACAGCCACCCCCAGCACATGGGGATGCCCGGCATGCACGGCAGTGTCGCGGCCGTCGGCGCGCTGCAGCAGTCCGACCTGATCATCGGGCTGGGCGTGCGGTTCGACGACCGGGTGACGGGAAACCTGGCGTCGTTCGCGCCGCACGCGAAGATCGTGCACGCCGACATCGACCCGGCGGAGATCTCCAAGAACCGCCACGCCGACGTGCCGATCGTGGGCGACTGCAAAGAGGTCATCGGCGACCTCATCACCGTCATCCAGGCGTCCGGCCAGAAGGGCGACTACGCCGACTGGTGGACCGTGCTCAACGGCTACAAGCAGACCTACCCGCTGGGCTACGAGGTGTTCGAGGACGGCTCGCTGGCCCCGCAGTACGTCATGGAGCGGCTGAGCGCGATCGCCGGCCCCGACGCCTACTACGTGGCCGGGGTCGGGCAGCACCAGATGTGGGCCGCCCAGTTCATCGGCTACGAGAGGCCGGGCACGTTCATCAACTCCGGCGGCCTGGGCACGATGGGCTTCGCCGTCCCGGCCGCGATGGGCGCGAAGATGGGCCGCCCCGAGGCCACCGTGTGGGCCATCGACGGCGACGGCTGCTTCCAGATGACCAACCAGGAGCTGGCGACGTGCGCGCTGGAGGGCGTGCCGGTCAAGATCGCCGTGATCAACAACGGTAACCTCGGCATGGTCCGCCAGTGGCAGACGCTCTTCTACGACAAGCGCTACTCCAACACCGACCTGCAGACGACGCGCCGCATCCCGGACTTCGTCAAGCTGGCCGAAGCCTACGGTTGTGTGGGCCTGCGGTGCGAGCGTCCCGAAGACGTTGACGCCGTGATCGAGAAGGCCATGGAGATCAACGACGTGCCCGTCGTGGTCGACTTCGTCGTCCACCAGGACGCCATGGTCTGGCCCATGGTCGCGGCGGGCACCAGCAACGACGACATCAAGATCGCCCGTGACATGGCGCCGAAGTGGGAGAACGACGATGAGTAGACACACGCTGTCCGTGCTTGTCGAGAACAAGCCGGGTGTCCTTGCGCGCGTGTCGGCGCTGTTCAGCCGCAGGGGGTTCAACATCGACTCCCTGGCCGTCGGGCCCACCGAGCACGACGACATCTCCCGCATGACCATCGTGGTCAGCGTCGAGGAGCTGCCGCTGGAGCAGGTCACCAAGCAGCTCAACAAGCTGGTGAACGTGCTCAAGATCGTCGAGCTGGACCCGTCCCAGTCCGTGCAGCGCGAGCTGACGCTGATCAAGGTCAAGGCCGACGCCGAGAGCCGTTCGCACGTGCTGGAGCTCGTCCAGCTCTTCCGCGCCCGCTGCGTCGACGTGGCGGCCGACGCCGTGACCATCGAGGTCACCGGCACTCCCGACAAGCTCGACGCGTTCGTGAAGGTTCTCGAGCCGTTCGGGATCAAAGAACTCGTCCAATCGGGCATGGTGGCCATCGGCCGCGGCGCCCGCTCCATCACCGACCGGTCCCTCAGGGCACTGGACCGTACCGCCTGAAAGGTTTCTGCAAGTGACCGAGATCTACTACGACGACCAGGCCGACCTGTCGATCATCCAGGGACGCCACGTGGCCGTGCTGGGGTACGGCAGCCAGGGCCACGCCCACGCGCTCTCCCTGCGTGACTCCGGCGTGGACGTGCGCGTCGGCCTGCCCGAGGGCTCCAAGAGCCGCGAGAAGGCCGAGAACGACGGCCTGCGCGTGGTCACCCCGGCCGAGGCGGTCGAAGAGGCCAACCTCACGATGATCCTGGCGCCCGACCACATCCAGCGCCACCTGTACGCCGAGCACGTGGCTCCCAACCTGGTCGAGGGCGACGCGCTCTTCTTCGGCCACGGCCTGAACATCCGCTACGGCCTCATCGAGGCCCCCGAGGGCGTCGACGTGTGCATGGTCGCCCCCAAGGGCCCCGGCCACCTCGTGCGCCGCCAGTTCGAGGCCGGGCGCGGCGTGCCGTGTCTCGTGGCCGTGGAGAAGGACGCCTCGGGCAAGGCGCTCGACCTGGCGCTCTCGTACGCCAAGGGCATCGGCGGCACCCGCGCCGGCGCGCTGCGCACCACGTTCAAGGAGGAGACGGAGACCGACCTGTTCGGCGAGCAGGCCGTGCTGTGCGGCGGCGTCTCCGAGCTGATCAAGGCGGGCTTCGACACGCTCATCGAGGCCGGCTACCAGCCCGAGGTCGCCTACTTCGAGTGCCTGCACGAGATGAAGCTCATCGTCGACCTCATGTACGAGGGCGGCATCTCCAAGATGTACTGGTCGGTCTCCGACACGGCCGAGTACGGCGGCTACACCCGCGGCCCGCGCGTCATCACCGACGAGACCCGCCAGGAGATGCGCCGCATCCTCGGCGAGATCCAGGACGGCACCTTCGCCCAGCAGCTCGTCGATGAGTTCGACGGCGGTCAGAAGGAGTTCAAGCGCCACCGCGCCGAGCTGTCCGAGGACGCGATCGAGAAGACGGGTGCCAAGCTGCGCCCGATGATGAGCTGGCTCAAGGGCTGATCCGGTTACGCGACGGGCGGGGGTTTCCTCCGCCCGTCGCGGCTTTTCCGAGTGGACAGTTCCCGTCCCCGGCTCGTGGCGGCCGCGTGCCCTGCGTTTTTGCGCTGAGTTCTCCCGACGCCGCCGGTCACTTTCCGTTGTCGCGCATCACCCGCTGCTATCTTCGGTGAATCATCTGGCGAGAATGGCGAGGGCGCGTTGAGGAATTTCGTACGGCTTGCTGTGGTCACCGCGGTCGGCTGCTGCGCATTGCTGGCTCCGAGCGGCGCGTCGGCCGCCACACCACCCGTCGGCAGTTCTCTGCTCACCCGGCTGGTCGGCGCGGACCTCGGCACCCTGATCAGCACGCTGCCCAGCGTGTTCTGCGGCAACCGCCTGATCGCCTACAACTCGCCGTCGCCCAACTCCCCGGTCACGTGCATCAACGGCCCGAACAACAGCGGAAACTCCACCAACAGCGGGAACTACCACAATGAAGGACACCCGATCAACAGCGGTAACTTCTCGAACGCCAACGGTTCCATCAACAGCTCCAACACCATCGACGGCGGCAACTTCGCGAACGGCCCTCAATCCCCCTAGGCACGGTGACCGGCGATGAGCGGCTTGCGGGGAAGCGTCGGAACGGCCGCGGCGTGCCTCGGCCTGATGGTGCCGGCCGGAATACCGGCGGCACCGGCCGGGGCCGCGGTGCACGCTGTCCGGGCCGGATCCCCGAAGGACAGCGGCAATTCGTGGAAGAGCGGCAATTACCTCGGCAGGGGCCGCGCGGTGAACAGCGGCAACTTCGAGAACGCGAACGGCGCCGTGAAATCCAACATCACCTACAGCGGCGCCAACTACGCCAACGGCCCCCAGTGCGTCTTCGGGCGGAAGGTCACCGTCAAGAAGAGCTGCTGGCCCGCCTGGCGTTGGCGGAAGTGACCACGCAACGGCCGATCTTTCCTCCGGCCCGTCGGCAGGCGGGCAACCGGCCACGGTGTATTCTGGCGCGCTAGTCAAAGTTGAGTAGGTGGGGTGGGCAAGTGTCGGCGATCCGGTTGCTGGTCCTGGGCGCGGTACGACGGCACGGCCGGGCCCACGGCTACCAGGTGCGCAACGACCTGGAGTTCTGGGGAGCGGACGAGTGGTCCAACACCAAGCCGGGCTCGATCTACCACGCGCTGAAGCAGATGGCCAGGCAGGGGCTGCTGCACGCGTACGACGTCGCGCCGAGCACGGCCGGCGGCCCGCCGCGCACCGAGTACGAGGTCACCGAGGCGGGCACGGCCGAGTACTTCGCGTTGCTGCGCGCGGCGCTGACCACGCACGACCAGCTCGACCTGCTGTCGGCGGGCCTCGGTTTCATGGCGGACCTGTCGCGCGCGGAGGTCGTCGCCCTTCTGCGGCGGCGGCTGGCGAACCTGCGGGGCTGGCGTGAGACGGTCACCGGCTCGACCGAGGGGCAGGAGCTGGGGCACATCGGGGAGATCATGCGCCTGTGGGTGCACTCGGCGCAGTCCGGTGCGGAATGGACGGCGGGGCTGATCGAACGCATCGAGGGCGGCGCGTACGCCTTCGCCGGCGAGGACGGCGACCCCTTCGCCGGGGTGCTCGCCGCGGAGTGAACCCGGCCACGGCCTTCTCGTGCAGGGAACCACCCCCGGAGCCTGAGTCGCCTGTCCGCGAAGTGAGTCCGGTGTTCGCTCGCGAAGATCCGGGACCCACCCCCCAAGCCCTGGGCCGCCTGTCCGCGGAGTGAGTCCGGTCACGGTCTGCTCGCCGAAGGCTGGGGAGAGCTATGGTTTTCATATGTCAGAAATTCCTTTCACGTGTCAGAGAGGGCATCATGACGATGAAGGCCATCCGCTACCACGCCTACGGCCCGCCCGAGGTCATCGAGCTGCGGGAGGTGCCGAGGCCCGAGGCCGGTGACGGTGAGGTGCTCGTCCGCGTACGCGCCGCGGCGGTCAACCCCGGCGACTGGCACCTGCTGCGGGGCAGCCCGTACCTCCTGCGCGCGGTGTCCGGGCCGACCCGGCCGAAGGCCCACGGGCTGGGCGCGGACTTCGCGGGGAGGGTCGAGGCCGTGGGCGCGGGCGTGACGCGGTTCGGGCCCGGCGACGAGGTGTACGGCTGCGCCCCGGGCTCGTTCGCCGAATACGTCACCGTCCGCGCCGACGGCCCGGTGTCGGCCAAACCGGCCGGGCTGACGTACGAGCAGGCGGCGGCCGTGCCCACCTCGGGGCTGACCGCCCTTCAGGCCCTGCGCGACAAGGGGCGGGTCGGGGCGGGTCATAGGGTGCTGGTCAACGGGGCGGCCGGCGGGATCGGCACGTTCGCGGTGCAACTGGCCAAGGCGTACGGCGCCGAGGTGACCGGCGTCTGCGGCAGCGCGAACGTGGACCTGGTGCGCTCGATCGGCGCGGACCACGTCGTCGACCACACCAAGGCGGACTTCACCCGCACCGGCCGCCGCTACCACCTCATCCTCGACAACGTGGGCAACCGCTCGCTGTCCGACTGCAGGCGCGCGCTCACCCCCGACGGGGCCTTCATCCCCAACAGCGGCTCCGGCGGACGCTGGGTGGGCCCCATGGGCCGCATCATCGCGGTGAACGTCCTGTCGTGGTTCGTCCGCCACCGGTTCTTCACCTTCGTCACCCGCGAGAACGCCGCCGACCTCGCCACCCTGGCGGGCCTGGTCGAGGCGGGCGACCTCACGCCGGTCATCGACCGCGTCCATCCGCTGGAGGAGGTCCCCCAGGCCATCGGCTATCTCGAACGCGGCCACGCCAGGGGCAAGGTCGTCGTCACCGTCCAGCCCGGCTGAGAATCCGTCAGGACGCCGTGGCGGCTCGACCGGCCCGTGAACCGTGATAATAATACCGGTATAGTTATCGGCATGCGGGAGGGGTTGTGATCGAGATCAAGACGGCCGGCGAGATCGCCGCCATGCGGGAGTCGGGGAAGGTCGTGGCCGCGGTCCAGGCCGCGGTCCGGCAGGAGGCGGCCGTCGGGGTGTCGCTGAAGCGCCTCGACGAGGTGGCCAGGACGGTCATCGCGGAGGCAGGGGCGGGGGCGTCGTTCCTGGGCTACCACCCGTCGTTCGGCGCGATGCCGTACCCGGGGGTGATCTGCACCTCGGTGAACGGGGTCATGCTGCACGGGCTGCCCACGCCGTACCGGCTGCGCGACGGTGACCTGATCAGCGTGGACTGCGGCGCGTACGTCGACGGGTGGCACGCCGACGGCACCGTCAGCTTCACCGTCGGGCAGCCCCGGGCCGAGGACCTCAAGCTGATCAGGGTCGCGGAGGAGACGCTCGCGGCGGGCATCGAGGCGGCGCGGCCCGACGGCCGGATGGGTGACATCGGGCACGCCATGTCCACGGTCGGTCGCGGCGCCGGCTACGGCATGCAGAACGACTTCGGCGGCCACGGCATCGGCCGGGCCATGCACGAGTCGCCGTTCGTGCCCAACGAGGCCCGTCCTGGGCGCGGCATCCGGCTGCGGCCGGGGCTGGTGATCGCGATCGAGCCCAGCCTGATGGCCGGCGGGCACGATCGCTACTACATGGACTCCGACGGCTGGTCGGTGTGCTCGGGCGACGGGAGCAGGAGCGTGCACGTCGAGCACACCGTGGCCATCACCGAGGACGGCCCGGTCATCCTCACCCTGCCGTAGATCCGCTTCGCAAAGGGTGACGATTTCGTACATCAACCCGCAAACCGGGCGGCGATTTGCGGGCACCTCACGGTCATGAGGTGGTCAGGAATGGATCTTCCAGGCTTCAGCCGCTGACACCTACTCGTCAAGTAGGACGATCTTCGTTACCTGTTTGGCCAGACGCCGTGTTCAAGCAGGTCAAGAGCAAAAATGTGGGTGTTTGTCGAACTTGGGCGGGGGGCAGATCTTCCTCCGAACGCTACGGAGAGTAGTCGAGAGGTATCAGGGGGAAACACTATGTACAGACAAGGACTCGTCCTGGCCGGGCTCGTCGGCGGGATGGTCATGTTCGGGGGCTCCGCGCTCGCTGCGTCACCCAGCGTCACGGCCGAGTCCGCTCAGGCCCGCATCCTTCCCGGCCCGAACCATGGGCACGACGACAAGAAGGAGTGGGACTTCGGCGAGTGGAACAACTTCGGCGAGGACAACGACATCCTCGACCTGGACCTCCTGAACCAGCTCCTCAAGTCCGTGCTGAGCGGCTGACGAGAACGTACTAAGGGGCCCGCCCTGAGGGCGGGCCCCTTCGCCGTGTTCTGGGGCCCGATCGCCCGGGTGACTTGCCTCTGACACCGTGTCATGGCCTTGCATCGGGTCCATGTTCGCCTACATCGGATCAGGACCGTACTGCTACGCCAACTCCCTGGCCATGATGCTCGGCCCGGCCGCCCCGGCGCCCGGGGTGATCGAGACGCTGACGGGGTCGCCGTTCGGGATGCAGCTCATCGGGGGCGCGGAGCCGTACTTCGACCCCTACGGCTGGGACCCCGAACTCGGGCTAGACGCGGCCGTCGAGCTGCTCGGCTGGGGGTGCGAGCGCACTCACGGCGGCACGCCGGAGGAGGCACTCGAACGGCTGCGCGCCGCTCCCGGCCCCGCGCTGGCCGGGCCGGTGGACATGGCGCTGCTGCCGTACCTGTCCGGGGTGAGCGGTGACCACTACGTGGTGGTGCTCGCGGTGGAGGACGGCACCGTCGTGGTGCACGATCCGCACGGCCATCCGTACGCCACGCTGCCCGCCGCCGCGTTCCTGGCCGCCTGGCGGGGGGAGGCGGTGGCCTACCTCGACACGTCCTATGTGCTGAGAACCGGGTTCGCGCGGGTCCGGGAGACCTCCGTGCCGGAGGCGTTGCGCGCCTCGCTGCCGGGTGCCGTCCGGTGGCTGGCGGGCCGCGACGATCTGCCGGTGCCTCCGGGCACCCTGGGCGGTGCCGCGGCGGCGTTGCGCCTGGCCGAACTGGTGGAGGGCGGACTGGACGACGGGGTACGCGGGTTGCTCGTGCACTTCGGCGTGCGGGTGGGCGCCCGGCGGGCGGCCGACGCGGCCACGTGCTTGGAGAGCCTCGGGCTGAAGGAGGCCGCGGACGCCGCCGCCCGGCAGGCCCGCGTGCTCGGCGGGCTGCAACATCCGCTGGTCACGGGCGACGACGCGGCCGTGGCTGCCGGGCTGCGCCGGCTCGCCCCAGGCTACGACGGGTTGCGCGCCGCGCTCGGCCGCTGACCGGCCCCGCCGGTGGCGAGGTGAGAAGTGCGGACCCGGCCGCGGTCCTGTGTGCGGGGGGAGGCGCGGCCGGGTCCGCTCGGAGGGGAGCGTGCGGGTGGTGCCTCAGCGGGCGGCGAAGTCCTGCGTCCAGACCCGGCCCCTGGCGTCGTGACCGACCCCGATGTGGGTGTAGGAGCAGTTCATGATGTTGGCCCGGTGACCGGGACTGTCGAGCCAGCGGCGGACGACGGCGGCGGCGCTGGGACCGCCTTCGGCGATGTTCTCGGCGGCCCGGCTGAAGACGAAGCCGGTCGCCCTGATGCGCTGGGCGAACGTGCGGCCGTCGAGCGAGTCGTGCGAGAAGTAGTCGTTGCGCGCCATGTCGGCCGAGTGGCGCTCGGCGGCGAGGTGCAACTTGGCGTCGTGGGTGAGAGGGCGGCAGCCCTGCCTGGCCCTGGCCTCGTTGGTGAGCCTGACGACCGCCGTCTCGGCGGCCGAGGCGAAGCCGGCGCTCGAGGCTGCGCGAGCGCACGACAGGTTCGCCGAGCCCGACTGGTCCTCGCGGCCCTGCGAGTCGAGGGCGACCACGTAGTAGCGGCGCGAGGTGGCGGTGCAGTCGGCGTTCGCGGTGATGCGGCCGTTGCCGATGAGCTTGGAGCCGCTCTTGACGACCTGGTCGGTGCCCGGCACTGCGACCTGGATGCGGACGCGGAGGCGGGCCTGGTCGGCGCAGCCCGCTCGGGCCACGGTGCCGCGTATCTTGCCCTGGGAGACGTACGGCTTGAGCGCGAGCACGCGGCACGCCTGGGCGGTGGTGGGACGGGTGGTGGTCGGGCGGGTGGTGGTCGGGCGGGCGGTGGTCGGTCGGGCGACGGCCGGCTCGCTGGAGGCCGCGACGGGCGCGGGCAAGCTGAATGCCGCGAGACTCCCGAGGCAGGCGATCGCCTGGAGCTGTCTGCGCATTTTTGGTCCTCCGATTGAGGCTCGACAATGCGTCGAACCCGCATTCTGGTCGCCTGAAGTCGGCTTTGTCCGGAAATTGGGGGCCGAACTTGGAGCTCCAAGTGGCCGAACCGTAATACAAGCCGCTCTGGACCCGGTAACCATAGCGGCCCCTGTGGCTGAGCGCCTCAGTTGGCGGGAATCGCCAGCTCTGTCCGACGGCTGCGAGTCCTCCTGCAAGGGAGGACGAGCCTGATCGTGTTCCGCCTGGCGCGCCCCGGCGCATCGCTGCCGCGGTGAAGGCGCAGTACCAGGCCGGGCGCCGCCGTACCCCGACCTGGATCTCGGAGAATCCCCGATCCGGCGTGGCGTCCCGCCAGTACTCCAACCAAGTGGACGGTTCCGGCTCCCGCTGGCCTGCGGCATTGAGATCCACGTGGACCAGCCGGCAACCGTGGATCGCCGGAGCGATCAGCGGCACGCCGGACCTCTCGAAGCCGCGGACTTCGAACCAGGCCAGGATCTGCGGCTTGTACTGCGCCGCGCGCCAGGATCCGAGGGGCACGACTACGGTCAGGGCCACCGCCCACCAGCGCAGGGGCACCATGAACGACCACGCCGACAGGGCGAAACCAACCGCACCACCGACCACGTGGACAGGAGCGACAAGGGCCGGTAGAGGGCCGAACAGCTCCGGCACCGGCACCAGCACCGCGAGGGCACCAATGAGCAACCAAGTCGCCGAGCCCCCGATAAGACCGACCGCGCCCCAAATCGACAGCCCAGCCAGCCGCGCGCCCACCGTGCCCAGGATTATCGCCAGGAGGAATATGGCCGGCGGGAGAACGGTCTCATCGAGCTCTTCCCCCTGCATACCCACCCAGATGGTGGCCATGGTGGGGATAATGCCCGTCACCAACCCGATGAGGGCTGCCGTGTCGAGTGCACATCCGCCAACTGAAGCGCTCAGTCGCAGCCCCCTGGGCGTCAGGGGGCCGCTGGACCGTTCAGCGTCTCGTCAGCACTTGACCATCTATGTGGTCGTCAACACTATGTCGTCAGCATTGGGCGGGCTTGAGCCATGAGCACTCTAGGTCGCCGCCGCTCGGTGCGCCGTCCGTGGCGCGGAGCTGGGCGGTGTCGCCCGCGGCCGCCGTACGGGAGAACTGGGCGAGGCGTACGGCGATCTTGTCCTCGATGTCCTTCGGCGAGGCCGACAGGTACTGGTTGAGCATGATCGAGAAGATCAGCGGCTCACCGTCGGCGCTCGTGACGTAGCCGGACAGCGACGTGACCCCGGTCAGCGAGCCCGTCTTGGCGTGCACGTTGTCCGCCGCCGGAGTGCCGCGCATGCGGCTGCGCAGCGTGCCGCCGGTGAACCGGTCGGCGTTCCCCGCGATGGGCAGGGACTCGTACCAGGTCGGGAACCACGGCTTGCCGCGTACGGCCGACAGGAGCTGCACGATCGAGCCCGGCGAGAACCCGTCGCGCCGCGAGAGCCCCGAGCCGTCCCGCAGGTTGAGCACCTGCACGCCGTTCGCCCTGGCGAAGTCGGTGCTGACCTTGAGCCCGGCCGCCCACGTGCCCTGGTTCGCGACCTTGCGGCCCATGGCCTTGGTGAGGATCTCGGCGTGGATGTTGTTGCTCAGCTTCATGAACGGCACCAGCAGCTCGCCCAGCGTCATCGACTCGTGCTCGGCCAGCTCCTTGGCGCCGGCCGGGGTCGCGCCGACGACGGTCGGGCCGAGCACCTTGACGCCGTGCCTGTCCAGCGCCTTGCGGAACAGCGACGAGACGTACGCGGTGGGGTCGTCCACGGCCACCCACTCCTGGTACGGCTCCGCCACCGTGCCGGTGATCACCACCGTACGCGTGCCGTGCTGCCGCTCGATGAGCACGTCGGTCTCGGAGCCCACCGTGGCCTTGTTGACGATCTTCAGGTAGTCGGTCGCGGGGGTGGTGGACACCTTGACCGCGTCCCCGTCGGCCGACACGGCGACGACCACCGAGCCGGCGTCGTAGTCCCGGTCGGGGGAGGCGGTCAGGGCGGAGATCGGCGCTGCGTAATAGGCGGTCTCGTCGTCCCAGGCCCAGTCGTTGCCGAGCCGCTGCGTGTCGAACCACGTGTCGTCGGCCACCAGTTTGCCGGTCACGACCTTGATGCCCGCGGCGGCGACCTCGGCGGCCAGCGCGTCGTAGTCCTCGGCCAGCATGGTGGGGTCGCCGGTGCCACGCAGCACCAGGTCTCCGGCCAGCGCCGAGCCCGCCTTGCGGCCGGTGTTCAGCACGGTGGTGGGGAAGCGGTAGTCGAGGCCGAGCGTCTCCGCCGCCGCCGCCGAGGTGAACAGCTTGGTGTTGGAGGCGGGGATGAGGAGCTTGCCGGCGTCGGTGGCGTACAGTTGCTCGCCGGTCGTGGCGCTCTTGACCACGACGCCCGCGCGGGCGATGGTGAGGCGCGAGTCGCTGAGGATCTGGTTGAGGTCCTGGGTCAGGTCGGCCACGCCGGTGGAGGGGTCGAGCGCGATGGCGGGGCTGGAGGGTCCGGACGCCCACGCGAGGGCCGCGACGAGCGCGCCCGCGACGAGGGAGGCTGAGGTGCGCCGCATGGGGTCTCCAAGTGACTGGGGGATCGCATGAGAGCATGGATCAGCACAGTCAGCCTGTAATCCGCAAATATCCGTATTTATCGGCTATTGAGAGGTTCGTCAGGACGACGGCTGCTGCGATGTCACCAGGAACCCGCAGTCGCCGAACGAGATCTCGTCGCCCGACTTCACCCGCGCCGGCCCCACCAGCCGCCACCCGTTGAGCCGGGTGCCGTTGAGCGAGCCGAGATCGACCAGCATCCACCCGCCGTCGCCCTCGCGGCGCAGCTCGGCGTGCACCCGGGAGACCGTCAGGTCGGACAGGACGAGGTCGCAGGCCGACCCGCGGCCCACCACGTAACGCAGCCGGTCGTCGTCGGGCAGCGCGAGGCCCGGCAGCCGCGGACGCCGCCAGGCCGACTGGAGCTTGGTGGTGAACTCCGACACCGAGGAGACGGCGTCGGCCACCCGCTGCCGGAACGTCGCCCGTCGCGGCAGGTCGGCCACGAGTTCGTCGAGCTCATCCCGGTTGCGGGCGCGCAGCGCCTGGTCCACCCGGCCGACGAAGGTGTCGTGGGAGATCCGGCCCTCCACGGCGCGGTCCCTGAGCTCGTCGATCGCGCGGTCGCGTTCCCCGTCTGAGGCACGAAAGGGCGGAAGCGTGGAGCTCATGTAGCGAGTATCGGCCCGAACCTCGGCCCCTGTCCAGAATACGCGGATCAGTTGCGATAGACATACTCGGTATGCATACTCCGTATTCATGGTGATCAGTATCGGGCCACCCGCGTTGCCGAACGCCGGATCGCGGCCCGGCCGCAGGGCCGTCCCCGAGGAGAAGATCCGATGACAGTGGTGGAGCTGCGGGAGGTCACCCGCGAGCACGGCCGGGCGCACGCGCTGCGGGGCGTGAGCCTGGAGGTGGCGGCGGGCGAACTGGTCGCGGTCATGGGCCCATCGGGCTCCGGCAAGTCCACCCTGCTCAACCTGGCGGGCGGCCTCGACCGGCCGACCTCGGGCAGCGTGACGATCGAGGGCGAGGACCTCGCCGGGGTGCGGGACCTGGCCGCGCTCAGGCGCACCAGCGTCGGGTACGTCTTCCAGGACCTGAACCTCATCCCGTCCCTGACCGCCGCCGAGAACGTGATGCTGCCCAGGGAGCTCCACGGCGTACGCGCCCGGCGGGCCCGCGCGGAGGCGCTGGCCGTCCTGGCGGAGGTGGGCGCGGCGGAGGTCGCGGGCCGGCTCCCCGAGGAGTTGTCGGGCGGGCAGCGCCAGCGCGTGGCCATCGCCAGGGCGCTGGTGGGCGAGCGGCGGCTGCTGCTGGCCGACGAGCCGACCGGCGCGCTCGACACCGCCACCGGCGACGAGATCCTGCAACTCCTGCGCGCCCGAGGTGACGCGGGCGCGGCCGTGCTGCTGGTGACCCACGAGCCCCGCTACGCCGCCTGGGCCGACCGCGTGGTCTACCTGCGCGACGGCCTGATCGCGGAGGCGGGCTCCGTACGGCTGGAGAGCGCCAGATGAGCGCGCTGCGCGCCGCCCTGCGCATCTCCCGCAGGGACGCCCTCCGCTCCAAGGGCCGCAGCGCCCTGATCATGGTGATGATCGGCCTGCCCGTCCTGGTCATCTCGGCTGTGCTCACGCAGGTCGCCAGCACGGACCTGTCGCCACGCGAGGAGGTGCCGCACCGCCTCGGGTCGGTCGCCGACGCGGCCGTCTACACCCAGTCGCTCCGGCTCCCGGTCGCGCAGGACCCCGCGGGCAGGTTCGGCTGGCAGAGCCCGAGCGCCGCGCCGCCCGCCGGGCTGTGGCCGACCTCCGAGGTCGCCGCGCTGACCGGCGGCCGGCTGCTGCCGTTCTACGCCTGGTCCACCGAGGTCCGTCTCTTCGACGGCTTCGACCGCGTGGACCTGCTGGAGGTCGACCTGCGCGACCCGCTCGCCACGGGTCTCAGGACGCTCGCCGAGGGCCGGCTCCCCGCCACGCTCCAGGAGGTCGTGGTCACGCCCGCGCTGCTCGACCGGGGCGTACGCGTGGGCGGCACGATCGAGGTCACCCGCCGCGCCGCCCCGAAGCGCGTGGTGGGCGTCGTCGAGCACCCGACCAGGCCAGGCATCCAGGAGGTGGCGGGCCTGTACGGCTCGGTGCGGCCGGACAAGACCGACCCGCAGGGCTCCGGCTGGCTCGTCGACACCCCGGCCCCGGTCACCTGGGAGGAAGTGCACCGGCTGAACCAGGCCGGCCTGCGCGTGGCCTCCCGCGCCGTGATCGACGGCCCGCGCATGGAGGCACACGACCTCGGCCCCCGCTCCGAAGAACAGTGGCGCTGGACGGCCATCGGCGTGCTGCTCGTCGTCACGGAGACGGTCCTGCTGGCCGGGCCCGCGTTCGCCGTGGGGTTGCGGCGGCGCGGCAGAGAGCTGGCCACGATCGCCGCCCAGGGCGGTTCGCCCGCTCACCTGCGCACGATCGTGCTGGCCGACGGGCTGGTGCTCGGTGGCGTGGCGGCCTTGACCGCAGGCGCTCTGGGCGTCGGCGCAGGGCTGGCAGTGGAGCAGGTCCTGGCCCGGCTGCTGGATTGGACGAGCAGCCTGGAGGTGCCGTGGGCCGAGGTGCTGGCCACCACCGCGCTCGGGCTGCTCAGCGCGGTGGTGGCGGCAGTGGCCCCGGCCGTGCGGGCGGCCCGGCAGCACCCCGCCCAGGTGCTCGCCGGCCGGCCCGCCGAGATCCGTGACCGCGCGGGCGCTCAGATCCTCTGGCCCGTGCTCGGGCTCGTGCTCGTGGTGCTGGGGGTGGTCGCGATGCTCACCCTGGGAACCAGGGACGCCCTGGTGGTGGTGGCCTCGGCCACGGTGGTGCTGTTCGGGATGATCGCGCTGACGCCCTGGGTCGTACGCCGTACCGGCGGGCTGGCCGCGCGACTGCCGCTGCCGGCGCGTCTGTCGGTCCGCGACGGCGCCCGCCACGGCATCCGTACGACCTCGGCGGTGGCGGCCGTCATGGCGGCCACCATGGGCGCGATCACCGTCGGCATCGCCTACAACAGCGTGTACGCCATGTACCTGGACATCAACCGGACCGAGGTCCCCGACGACACGTTGATCGTGCACGCCCCCGACATCGACGACCGGGCCTGGTCGAACGTACGAGCGGTGGCCCAGGAGAGGCTTCCTAGAGTGAGCCTGGTCACCGGGCTGGAGACCGTGGACGACAAGGGGCGGAGCCTGGTCGTCACCGTCGATCGGGAAGAAACGATGTGCTCTGACGGTTGCGAGCACTTCGGGCCGCTCTCCTACGAGGCGGCCGTCGGCGACTCCCGGCTGCTCGCCCAGTTCCAGGGCAGGCGGGACCCGCGGTCGCAGGCGGCGCTCACCGAGGGCAAGGCCGTGGCCTTCGACTCCCGGCTGGTCAGGGACGGAGAGATCCAGGTACGCGTGCATAGCCTGGAGGGCGACAGGGTGGCCACGTTCCGCGTGCCCGCCGTGGCGGCCCAGGGCGTCCAGCCCCACCAGGGCGGTGCGGTCCTGCCCGCCTCGGCGTTGACCGGGGCCGGGTTGAGGACGGCCGAGCGGCGGATCTACGCCTCGCACGCGCAGGCCGACGTGCGGCGTTTCGAGCGGGACCTGCAGGCGGTGGCCCGCCCCGCCCGCGCCTGGCTGGTCGACTTCGAGGACAGCTACACCAGTCTCCTCCTCGTCATGAACGCGACTCTGGCGGGGGCCCTGGTCCTGGTGCTCGGCGGTACGTTCGCCGCCACCGGGCTCGCCGTCGCCGACATGCGCCGCGACCTCGACACCCTCTCGGCCGTGGGCGGACGCCCGCTGACCCGCAGGCTGGTGGTGGCGGCGCAGGCCGGCTACGTCGCGGGGCTCGGGGCCTTCATGGGCCTGGCGGGCGGCGCGGTCGCCGGGTACGCGCTGTCCGTGCCGCTGCGGGGGATACGGGGGATGAGCGGCGGGCCGGAGGTCGGGGTGCCATGGGCGTCCGTGGCCGTGGTGGTGGGCCTGCCGCTGCTGGCGGCCCTGCTCGCGGGGCTGTTCACTCGGACGCGGACGGAACCGGTCCGGCGGGTGGCCTGAGCCGGTACTTGAGCGTCATCAGCACCGACGCGAAGATGATCAGCGCAGGGACCGTGGTCTGCCCGATGAGGACCGCGGTCACCGCGCTGTCCGGCTGCTGGACCGGCCGGCTCGGCTCCGACTCGATGAAGCCGCCGATCGACAGGATCACCCCGAAGATCAGCGCGCCGAACGAGCTGACCCCGCTCTCGATGGCCGTCCACAGGCCGGTCAGCACGCCCGCGCGCCGCTTGCCCGTCTTGGCCGCGTCCGCCGCGATCACGTCCGCGAGCATCGAGAACTGCAGGAGCTGTACACCCGCGTACCCCACGCCCACCAGCAGAATCGTGCCGTGCGCCCACACCGGGCCGAACAGCGGCGTGGCCATGGCGGCCGTCGTGCCGCCGCTGAGCAGCGCCGTGGCCAGGATCATCGCGCCGCGCTTGTCGAGGCGCCTGGCCAGCCGCACCCACAGCGGCATCGTCAGCAGCATGGGGCCGACCAGCGCGGCGAACAGCGTCTGCGTGGCCCCGGACGAGCCGAGCGTGTACGTCGCGAAGTAGGGCGCCGCGGCCAGCATCATGCTGACGGCCAGCATCTGCGTGCAGGCCAGTACCGTCAGCCACAGGAACGCCGAGTTCCCCTTGATCGCGGCGAACTGCTCGCGCCACCCGCCGCGATCCGCCTCGGGAGCTCCGGTCATGGGGGCGCGGGCGGTGCCGAAGAACGAGCCGAGCATGGCGACGAGCATGATGACCGTGATGGTGAGCGCCATCAGCCGGTAGCTGTCCAGCGTGCCGTGCTCGCCGTCGCTGTTGGCGATGGCCGGGGCGAGCACGCCGCTGATGGCGGTGGCCGCGCCGATGAACACCATCCGCCACTGCAACAGCGACGTACGCTCGTGGTAGTCGTGCGTCATCTCTCCGGGCATCGCCTTGTACGGCACCTCGAACAACGCGTACGCCGTCGCCGTGGCCAGGAAGCAGAGCGCCACGTACAGGGCGGCCGGCACCCCGGTCAGCGGCGGCCCCGCGAAGACCAGGAAGAACGCGACCGGCAGCGTGCACGCCCCGGCCAGCATCCATGGGCGGCGCGGCCCCCAGCGCGAGACGGTCCGGTCCGACCAGCGGCCGACCAGCGGATTGACGACCAGGTCCCAGACCTTGGGCGCGGTCACCACCACGCCCGCCAGCCACGCGGGCACGGCCAGGAAGTTCGTCATGTAGAACAGCAGGAGCAGGCCGGGCACGGCGGTGACGGTGGCCGTGCAGAACGAACCCACTCCATAGCCGAGGCGCACGCCCTTCGGGACGGTGGTCGCGCTCACCGCCGGTGTGATCATGCCCATCATTGAAGCCGAGCGAGAGCTTGTTCGGCAGGGCCCACTTTTCGCGGGCCCTGCCCCAAGCCGCCGTCCCGGGTCGTCGTCGCCGCCCTCAGTCGCCAACGTCGGCAGTCACTAACGTCGGCAGTCGGTCACGTCGGCAGTCGCTAACGTCGGCAGTCGGTCACGTCGGCTAGTCGTTCACGTCGGCGCACACCACGTGCGCGCCGATCTCGATCATCCGGCGTTCGCTGCGCGCGTCGGCGACCCTGGCCATGAGGATCGGCGCCCCCGAGGCGGCGAACTGCGGCAGCCGGGCGCGTACCAGGCGGTGCAGGTCGCGTACGACGTCCTCGGCGGCGGACATGTGCACCTTCACGTGCAGCATGATCCCTGTGGCCCCCGACGCCGTACGGGCCTCGGAGATCCAGACGTGGTGCACCAGCGGGAAATCCATGAGCAGGTACGCGATCGCCTGCCGCAGCGCGGGCAGGATCGGGTGCGCGCAACGCCGGTAGCCCGGGTCCACCTGCTGCATGGGCCCCGACAGGTGCGGCCTGGGCGCGGGCACCCACGGCAGCGAGGGGGCCTCCGGGGTGGGCGGCGCCACCTGGGCCAGCGCGGCACCGCGCGACACGGTGGCCATGGCACCCGTGGCGTAGGCGGCGGGAGCCGCCCCCGACAGCACGGGCGTCGGCCCCGTTCGCGACGCGGTGCGGAAACGCTGCAGATCCTCGATGGGCACGGCCGCGGCGGCTGGTCCGGCCGCGTCGATCACGATCTCGCGCACCCCGGTGACGCGCTGGATGTCCAGGATGGTGTCGGCGTCGCACGCCGAGAGGGAATGAGTGCCACGGTGCCTGGCGTAGGTGGCGGGGCTGGTGTATCCGAGCAGGACACGGTCACCGACCTGGGTCGTGCCCAGGACGACGGAACGATCTGTTCGCACTGCCACCAGGACCCCACCGTCGGCAAGTGCGCTCAGCAGGCGGTGCGGAGTGCCATGCTGAGCGAGCACGTCGGCAAGCGCAGGATTCCCGATGCTCATAGGACGAACCATAGGTAGTCGGCCACGGCTTATCAGGCTAATGGCGAATAAATCTCCCGATCAAGACAAAGATGGACCCTACGTGGATGACTTTGTGGCGCCGTGGGTACCGCGATCCTCGTCTCACTTCGTGGGTCTCTCGTGAACGCGTTCACAAGCGGTGGATAGACTCTGTGGGACCGCCGGGGGGATCCGTGGACGTGTCCCCCCATGCCCGCCGTGCCCAAAAGGATCCACACCAGTGAACAAGCCCGTCGTTCTGGTCGCAGAGGAGCTGTCCGAGGCTGGCCTCGCCGTACTCGGCGCTGATTTCGAGGTCCGCCACACCGACGGCGCAGACCGTTCCCAGTTCCTGCCCGCACTCGCCGGTGTGGACGCGCTGATCGTCCGCTCGGCCACGCAGGTCGACGCCGAGGCCATCGCCGCGGCGCCCAAGCTGCGCGTCGTCGCCCGCGCCGGCGTCGGCCTCGACAACGTCGACGTCGACGCGGCCACCAAGGCCGGTGTCATGGTCGTCAACGCGCCGACCTCCAACATCACCAGCGCCGCCGAGCAGACCATCGCCCTCATCCTGGCCAGCGCGCGCAACACGGCCCAGGCGCACGCCGCACTGAAGAACGGCGAGTGGAAGCGTTCCAAGTACACCGGCGTCGAGCTGGACGAGAAGGTCATCGGCATCCTCGGCCTGGGCAAGATCGGCCAGCTCGTGGCCCAGCGGCTGGCGCCGTTCGGCGTCGAGCTGATCGCGTACGACCCCTACCTGCCGCCGGCCCGCGCCGCGCAGATGGGCGTCAAGCTGCTCCCTCTCGAAGAGGTGCTCAAGCAGGCCGACTTCATCACCGTGCACCTGCCCAAGTCCAAGGAGACCGTCGGGCTCATCGGCGACAGGGAGCTGCACCAGGTCAAGCCGAGCGTGCGCATCGTCAACGTCGCCCGCGGCGGCATCGTCGACGAGGGCGCCCTGTATGCGGCGATCAAGGAGGGCCGGGTCGCGGGAGCCGGCCTGGACGTGTTCTCCAAGGAGCCGTGCACCGACAGCCCGCTGTTCGAGCTGGACCAGGTCGTCGTCACGCCGCACCTGGGCGCCTCCACGCACGAGGCCCAGGAGAAGGCCGGCACCCAGGTCGCGCGGAGCGTGAAGCTGGCGCTGGCGGGCGAGTTCGTGCCCGACGCGGTCAACGTCGAGGGCGGCGCCGTGGCCGAGGACGTCAAGCCGGGCCTGCCGCTGGCCGAGAAGCTCGGCCGGGTCTTCACCGCGCTGGCCGGCGAGGTGGCCACCAAGCTCGACGTCGAGGTGCGCGGTGAGATCGCCGCCCAGGACGTACGGGTGATCGAGTTGGCCGCGCTCAAGGGCGTGTTCGCCGACGTGGTGGAGGAGCAGGTCACCTACGTCAACGCGCCGCTGCTGGCCAAGGACCGCGGCATCACGGTCGAGCTGGTGACCAGCTCCGAGAGCCCCGACTGGCGCAACGTGGTGACCGTGCGCGGCGTGCTCGCCGACGGGCGTACGGTCTCGGTGTCGGGCACGCTCTCCGGGCCTCGCCACATCACGAAGATCGTCGAGGTCAACGGCTACGAGATGGAGATCGAGCCGACGGCCCACCTGTGCTTCCTCACCTACACCGACCGTCCCGGCATCGTCGGCGTGGTCGGCCGGCTGCTCGGGGAGCACGGCATCAACATCGCGTCGATGCAGGTGGCCCGGGACGTCAAGGGCGGCAAGGCGCTCATCGCGCTGACCGTCGACTCCGCGATCCCCGCCGACATCGTCGAGCAGATCGTGACCGAGATCGGCGCCGAGAGCGGCCGATCGGTGGACCTGGAGGACTGACCTCCTTCTGTCCTTCCGTCCTGTCAGGGCCGTCACCCGATCCCGGGTGGCGGCCCTTTCTGTGTCTCATCATGCGAGATACTAGGACATCCAACGAGATGCCTCAGGTATTGTGGCTGTGATGCGCCAGGTTCTTGTACTCATTACCTGCCGCGGCGGGGCCTGTTAGGGCAGGTCGACGGCTCGCCGCGGAGATCGGCGCCGGTGTCGGCCAGTAAGTCCCTCAGTTAGACCCTCCGTCCGGTCCGTGACCCGGACCGCGAGATCGGGCTCGGTCGGATTCGCGACCGGAGTCCGGCTTCCCCTCCTTTGGAACGCATCCGCGAGAAGAGATGAGTCACATGTACGAAATGTATGCCTGGAACCGTGCCGAAGACCACGACGACGAGGCGGCCGAGGCCGTGCAGATCGCGCTGGACCGTCGCGACAACGGCGGCGCCCCCCAGAACTCCAGCCGGTAGGGCCCTGCCCCGTCCGTGCCGCTCCTGGTGACGCGGCGGCATGTCCGCACGTCAGGCCGGTGACAGGGGTACCGACACCTTCCCTCGTGGATACGTAGAGTGCTGATAGCGTCGCGCTTCGTATCCGTTCGAGGTGGAGGTTCCCCCATGTACGCTGCCCTGATCCGGCGCGCCGCCGCAGTCGCCCTGCCCGTCCTGGCCGGCGCGGCCCTGTTCGTCACCCCCGCCCACGCGCAGGCGGCCGAGCTGCACATCGTCAAGCACAACCTGCCCGCGGGCACCGCCGAGCGCTGGGTCCTGACGTGCCACCCCGACGACGGGACGCATCCCGACCCGTTCGCCGCCTGCGACCGGCTCCGCCGCATCGGCGGTGACCTGGAGCGGATCAGGTTCCGGCCCGACGTGCCCTGCCCGCGGATCTTCGACCCCGTCCGCGTCGAGATCAACGGCTGGTTCTACGGTCAGCACAAGCACTTCGACGAGCATTACCCCAACCCGTGCTTCGTGGAGAAGATCGCGAGCCCGATCGTGCCCTGACCGGGAGCGATCGCACCCGCGCCGGGGCCCTGATCGACGGGCCTGACCAGGGGTGAGGGAGCACGGGCGGCCCCGTCCGCGCACGGGGCCGCCCGTGGCTTTCCGCGCCGGCGGCCGGTCAGAGGGTGGCCGTGACGATGGCGTCGGCGGGGGTAGTGCGCTCTTCGACCACCTTCGCCCATTGGCGCACCCCCTTGGGGTCCGGCCGGACGGCGCCCACGAAGGCGGTTCTGCGCCAGTCCGAGAGCTTCTCCTCCTTCACCACGTCGCCCGAGTGCGGCGAGTGCACCATGTAGCCGGGCTTGGAGATCATCCCGACGTGGCCAAGGTCGCTGAAGAACACCAGGTCGCCGGGCTTGAGCTGGTCCCAGGAGATCTTCCTGGAGAACGCCGCGTACTGCTCGGTGGTGGTGCGCGGCAGTTCGATGCCGGCCGCCTCGTAGGCCCTGAGCATGAGTCCCGAGCAGTCGTAGCCGCTGTCGCTGGTGCCACCCCACACGTACGGGATGCCGCGCCTGTTCATGGCGAACTTGAGTGCCGTCTTCCAGGCGGGCTTCGGCGCGCTCTGCGCCCGGATGCGCTTGGTGTCCGTGACGGTCAGGGTGGTGGGGTCGTCGTCGGTGTCGGCTTTGGCCGTGTTGGCAGTGTCGGCAGTGTTGGCCGTGTTGTCCGTGTTGTCCGTGCGGGCCTGAGCTGCTGTGTCGGCCTGAGCTGCGGGGTCGGCCTGAGTGGCGGTGTCGTCCTGGGCCGTGGTGGCGGCCTGTGCTGCGGGGGTGGCCAGGATGAGTCCGGCGGCTCCCGCCGCCAGGACAATGGCGATGCGAGACAGAGCACTGTCCTTCCATGAGGCCGGCCGGGTTAGCTGACGGGCTCGGGCCTGGAAGACAGCCCTACGGCGGTGCCGATTCGCCCCTGGGGCTCACGTGGGTCCCCGGCTCCACGCAGCGGCTGCGTGGATTAGGCCCGACAAACACTAACGAAACGGTCAAGCAGTCGTAAACCCCCCAAAATCGGGCGTCCAGAAAATGAGATGCAGTGTTCGTCAGACGAGACGAGCCGGTAAGGTACCGCCATGGAGTCGCGTAACATCCGCCTGGCCGTCATCCCCGGGGATGGCATCGGCGCCGAGGTCGTCGCCGAAGGGCTCAAGGTCCTGGAAGCCGTGGGCACGAAGATCGAGGCCACGCACTACGACCTGGGGGCCGCACGCTATCACCGCACCGGCGAGACCCTCCCCGACGCGGTGCTCGACGAGCTACGCGGCTACGACGCGATCCTGCTCGGCGCCGTGGGCGACCCCAGCGTGCCGCCGGGCGTCCTCGAGCGTGACCTGCTGCTGCGGCTGCGGTTCGCGTTCGACCACTACGTCAATCTGCGGCCGGTCAAGCTCTTCCCCGGGGTGCGGACCCCGCTGGCCGGCGCCACGCCCGGCGACATCGACATGGTCGTCGTCCGTGAAGGCACCGAGGGTCTCTACGCCGGCACCGGCGGCGCGATGCGCCGCGGCACGCCGCACGAGATCGCCACCCAGGAGTCGCTCAACACCGCCTACGGCGTCGAGCGCGTGGTGCGTTACGCCTTCGAGAAGGCCCGGTCGCGCCCGCGCAAAAAGCTGACCCTCGTCCACAAGACGAACGTGCTCACCTTCGCCGGCGACCTGTGGCAGCGCACGGTCGACCGGGTGGCCGCCGAATACCCCGAGGTCACCACCGACTACTGCCACGTCGACGCGGCCTCGATGTTCTTCGTCACCCAGCCCGAGCGCTTCGACGTGGTCGTCACCGACAACCTGTTCGGCGACATCATCACCGACCTCGGCGCGGCCATCGCGGGCGGCATCGGCCTGGCGGCCAGCGGCAACGTCAACCCCGAGCGCACCTCGCCCAGCATGTTCGAGCCGGTGCACGGCAGCGCGCCCGACATCGCCGGCCAGGGCAAGGCCGACCCCACCGCGGCCGTCCTGTCCGTCGCCATGCTCCTCGACCACCTCGGCCTGCACGCCGAGGCGGCCAGGGTCGAGCAGGCGGTCGCCACCGACCTCGCCGAGCGACCCACCGGCCGGGCCGGTCGGGCCACCAACGAGATCGGCGATGACATCACCGCGCGAGTATCCGGCTAGGACCGCCTAGCCCCGAAACGCGCCTGGCGGTCCGAGGAGGACTGCCGGGCGCTTTTGCGTGTTCCCAGTTCGGGCGGCCTTTCGTCGGCTTTTCGCGGGCGACCTCCCCATCGGCCGCTTGTCATCCCATATAGCGAGACAATAGGAAGTACGGACCGCCCTCCGGGGTGGGCTGCCCGCCGCCGCAGGTTCATAGATCCGCAGACAGCGGGCAGATTCCGGTAGATTTCGGTAGATCGCAGAGAGAAGGACCTCCGTCATGACCATCGCTCAGAAGCTCAGCATCGACGTGCAGCTATCCGCCAACGCTCGCACCGCGGCCGAGCGGGAGCAGGTACTGGCGGACCCCGGTTTCGGGCAGACCTTCACGGATCACATGATCTCGATCGACTACACCGAGGACCGGGGGTGGCACGACGCCCGGCTCATGCCCTACGGGCCGCTCTCCCTCGACCCCGCCACGTCGGTCTTCCACTATGCGCAGGAGCTGTTCGAGGGCCTGAAGGCGTATCGCCAGCTCAGCGGCTCGATCGTGACGTTCCGTCCGTACGCGAACGCCGCCCGCTTCAACCGCTCGGCCCTCCGCATGGCCATGCCGGAGCTGCCGGAGGAGACGTTCGTCGAGTCGCTCGAAGTGCTCGTCTCGACGGACAAGGAGTGGGTGCCGACGACCGAGGGGCACAGCCTCTACCTGCGGCCCTTCATGATCGCCACCCAGGCGGGGCTGGGCGTCAACTACCCGTCGAAGAGCTACAAGTACATGGTCATCGCCTCGCCGGCGGCCTCGTACTTCACCGGGGGGATCAAGCCCGTCTCCGTCTGGCTGTCCACCGAGTACACGCGGGCCGCCCCGGGCGGCACCGGCTTCGCCAAGTGCGGCGGCAACTACGCCGCGGCGTTCGTCGCGCAGCGGCAGGCCGTGGCGAACGGCTGTGACCAGGTGGTCTGGCTGGACGCCCACGAGCACCGCTACGTCGAGGAGATGGGCGGGATGAACCTGTTCTTCGTCTTCGGCGACAAGCTCGTCACGCCCGCGCTCACCGGCACGCTGCTGCCCGGCATCACCCGTGAGTCGATCCTCGAACTGGCCGGCGACCTGGGCCTGCGTACCGAGGAGCGCCTGGTCAGCGTGGACGAGTGGCAGGCCGGGTGCGCGTCGGGCGAGCTGACGGAGGTGTTCGCGTGCGGCACCGCGGCCGTGGTGACGCCCGTGGGCTCGGTCAAGGGCGCCGACCGCTCGTGGACGATCGGCGACGGCACGCCCGGCCCGGTGACGATGCGGGTGCGCGAGGAACTGGTCGGCATCCAGTACGGCGCCCGCCCCGACACCCACAACTGGATCCACAAGATCGCCTAACGACCCGCCGGAGGCTCGCTCACCGCGGTCACCGGCCCCCGCGCCTCGGGGGTTCGCTCACCACAGGTCGCCGACCTGCACGGCGAACCCCCACGGCTGCGGCAGGAAAAGCGACTCGTTCCCCGCGGCGACGATTTCCCGCCCGTATTTCCCGCCCTCCGGGGCGGCGAAGAGTTTCGCGGCGCGGGGAGCGGGATCGAGCACCAGATAAAGCGGCACCCCGGCCGCCGCGAAACCCTGCGGCTTGACGTAGTAGTCGTCGTAGGAACTGTCGGTGGAAACGACGTCCACGATGAGCGTCGTCGAGTCGCCGCACACCGCGTGGTCCATGCGCATACGCGGGGAGCCCGGCACCACGGCGAGGTCGGGCACGTAGCGGTCGGTGTGTTCGCCCAGGTGGACGGTGATGTTCGGCCAGATCTCCCAGCCTCGATCGAGCACTGTGCCGATGAGCCTGCGCATGATCCCGAAGACGACCGTATTGTGCTGCCAGGTGCCGGACTCGTTCACCACGATCCGACCTCGCAGCATTTCCACCCGATATTCGGGCAGCAAATCCCGCACGGTACGAAAACGCTCTTCGAGCGGCGCGGCCATGCCTGTCGGTCCTTTCCTGTCCGGGAAGGACCGAGCGTATGCCCGCACGGGTGTGTGAACACAGGGCGTGCGGGTGAAACGCCGTCAGTTCTTCCTGATCAGGGTCATCCCGTCGGCGACCGGCAACATGAGCACGCTCACCCTGGGATCCTCCATCACCAGGTCGTTGAACCGGCGGATCTCCACCGTCGTCTGCTCGTCGTGGGCCGGGTCGGCCACCCAGCCCCTGCGCAGCGTGTTGTCCGCCACCAGCAGCCCGCCCGGCCGCAGGCGCTCCATCAGCAGCTCGTAGTAGACGGGGTAGTTGCCCTTGTCGGCGTCCACGAAGGCCAGGTCGATCGGCTGGTCGAAGGCGGGTAGGGTCTCGGCCGCCGGGCCGATGGTGAGCGTCACCCGGTCGGCCACGCCCGCCTCGCGCCAGTAGCGGCGGGCGATCGACGTCCACTCCTCGCTCACGTCGAAGCAGTGCAGCCGCCCGCCGGACAACCCGCGGGCGATGCACACGGACGAGTATCCGGTGAACGTGCCCACCTCCACGACGACCCGCGGAGCCATCAGTTGTGTGATCATGGTGAGGAATCTGCCCTGGTCGGAGGAGATCTGCATGGCCGCGCTCTCGCCCGCGACCTCGGCGGTCTCCTTCTCCAGCGCCTTCAGCAGGGCGTCGGGCGGGGTGGTGTGGTCGAACACGTAGCGCGCCACGGCGGCGTCGAGGAGGTATGCCTTCATGGGGGCATTGTCGCCGTTTCCTGTAGGGTCTGCGCGGTCGATGAGGTGAGAGTGGGCTGATGATGAAGCGGTTGATGGCGGTCGCCGCGGCGTGCGTGGCGATCGCCGTACTCGGGGTGCTGGCGTTCTCGGAGCCGGGCGCGTCGTCCGACGGGGTGCAACTGACCCGGCAGGCCGACGGCTCGGTGATCCTGGCCGACCTGGGCGGCGACGCGCCCGTGCTCGACGTGTTCGAGGACTTCGACTGTCCCGTCTGCAAGGACATGCACTCCAAGGTGGACACCACGATCCAGCGGCTGGCCAGGGAGGGCAAGGTCAAGGTCGTCTTCCACGCCGTGACGATCTTCGAGGACGAGCCCATGCGCTCCAACTCCATCCGCGCCGCCGCGGCAGCCCGCTGTGTCCCCGAGGCGAACTGGCTGGCCTTCAGGGACGAGCTGTACGCCATGCAGCCCGCCCCGCACGGCGTGGCCTCCGGGTTCACCGTCGCGGAGCTGGCCGCGACGGCCAGGAAGGTGGGGGCCTCGGTGGACGCGTGCGTCACGTCACAGTCGTACGCGAAGGCCCACCTGGCCGAGACGGCCAAGATCCCGCTGGAGGGCACGCCGACCGTGCTGCTCGACGGGCAGATGCTGGGCCCCGAGGCGTTCGACCCGGTGGCCCTGGAACGGGCCATCACGGGCGGCGTCGGCGTGCGGGTGTGACGCGAGTATTCCCGTGGTGTCCCAGGGGTTGAGACCGGTGTGCCGGATGGTGGATCCATGTGGCAGACTGGGTTTCACCATGTTCTACGGTCTGCTCATTATCGGCAGGCGCGCCGGCTGAAATTCAGGACACCGCCGGCGCGCAGACCTCTCACGTCCGTGAGGGGTCTTTTTGTTTTCCCGAAGCAGACGCGCTTCCACAGACGCTTCCACAGAGCTTCAGAGACGACGTTTCCCAACACTGTCCGGAAAGAAGAGACTGATGGCCGACGACCGCTTCCACGTATATGACACGACGCTGCGTGACGGCGCTCAGCAGGAGGGGCTCAACCTCACCGTCGCTGACAAGCTCGCCGTCGCGCGGCACCTGGACGGCCTCGGCGTCGGCTTCATCGAGGGGGGCTGGCCGGGCGCCAACCCCAAGGACACCGAGTTCTTCAGGCTCGCTCGAACAGAGCTCGACCTGAAGCACGCGCAACTCGCCGCGTTCGGCGCGACCCGCCGGGCCGGTGCGAAGGCAGCCGACGACCCATTGGTGGCCGCTTTGCGCGAATCCGGCGCGCCGGTCGTGACCCTTGTCGCCAAGAGCCACGACCGGCACGTGGAGCTGGCCCTCCGCACGACTCTCCAGGAGAACCTCGCGATGATCCGCGACACGGTCTCTCACCTGCGTGCGGAGGGACAGCGGGTCTTCCTCGACGCCGAGCACTTCTTCGACGGCTACAAGTCCAACCCAGCCTACGCGCTGGAGGTGCTGACGACCGCCGCGGAAGCGGGCGCCGACGTCATCGCCCTGTGCGACACGAACGGCGGCATGCTCCCCGACGAGCTGGCCGAGATCGTCCTCGACGCCGTACGCACCAGCGCCAGGGTCGGCATCCACTGCCACGACGACACGGGCTGCGCCGTGGCCAACACCCTGGCCGCGGTCAAGGCGGGGGCCACGCACGTACAGGGCTGCGCCAACGGCTACGGCGAGCGCTCCGGCAACGCCAACCTCTTCACGGTCGTGGCGAACCTCCAGCTCAAGCGGGGCTTCGACCTGGTGCCCCCCGACGCCCTGGCCGAAATGACCCGCATCGCGCACGCGATCACCGAGGTCACCAACGTCACTCCCAACTCGCACGCCCCCTACGTCGGCACCTCGGCCTTCACCCACAAGGCCGGCCTGCACGCCAGCGCCATCAAGGTCGACCCCAACCTCTACCAGCACATCGACCCCGCCCAGGTGGGCAACGACATGCGCATGCTCGTCTCCGACATGGCCGGCCGCGCCTCGGTCGAGCTCAAGGGCCGCGAGCTGGGCTACGAGCTGACCCCCGAGCACACCAAGACGCTGGTCGCGCGGGTCAAGGACCTGGAGTCCAGGGGCTTCACGTTCGAGGCCGCCGACGCCTCGTTCGAGCTGCTCCTGCGCGACACCGTCGCGGGGGAGCGCAGGCGCCACTTCGAGGTCGAGTCCTGGCGCGTCATCGTGGAGCGCACGAAGGGCGGGGAGCTGGTCAGCGAGGCCACGGTCAAGCTGCACGCCAAGGGCGAGCGCATCGTGGCCACCGGCGAGGGCAACGGCCCCGTCAACGCCCTCGACAAGGCCGTACGCCAGGCGCTCGAGCAGCTCTATCCCGAACTGGCCAAGCTGGAGCTGGTCGACTACAAGGTCCGCATACTCGAAGGCGCCCACGGCACCGACGCCATCACCCGCGTCCTCATCACCTCCACCGACGACACGAACGAGTGGGCCACGGTCGGGGTGGCCGAGAACATCATCGACGCGTCCTGGCAGGCCCTGGAGCAGGCGGTCACGTACGGCCTGCTGCGCGCGGGCCGCGAGTACCCGTAGCGCCCGCCGCGGCGGTCAGAGCAGACCGGCGGAGAAGGACACGCCGTCCACCGTGACCTTCCCGCCGGAGCACGACACCTTGGGCGAGTCGGTCCCCGGCACGATCACCGTCAGCAGCGACGTCGCCGCCGGGGACACCACCACGTTCGTGGCCTGCTTCGACAGGTACGTGGGCGACACCCAGCCCACCTCGCCGCCCCGCTCCACCTTCTGCCCGCCGACCTGCTTGCACGACGAGAACTGCAGCAGCGTGACCTTGAACTTGCCGTCGCCCAGCACCACCTTGCCGCCGCTGTTGGAGACCACCTTGAGCGTCGGGGCGAAGCGCCAGATGTTGCGGACCTTTTTCCCGCCCGAGGCCGAGTCCAGCACGGCCATCAGGTCGTCGCCGTGGTTCACCAGCACCGACCTGGTACGGCTCACCCCGTACGCCTTGTCCGTCAGCTTGAACGCCTGGCGGTCGTCGCCGTAGTCGGTCTTGACGAGCTTGCTGGCCGTACGCGGCTGGAAGCGGGAGCCCACCACGGTCGGCACGTTGTGCGCCTCCGGCGAGAGCGTCCAGTACCGGTACGAGCTCTTCTCGTAGGAGTGGAACCCGGCGTCCACCAGGATGTCGCGCCCCTGCGCGTAGTACGTGACGCCCAGGTGGTCCTCGTGCCCGTGGAACTTCATCCCGGGCCCGAACCTGATCGAGTAGTACGCCGACTCCGGCTTGCCCCAGGCGGTGCGCCCGAAGACGTAGCCGGCCCGGTAGGTCTCGACCTCCTGCTTCGGCGTGCCCGTCTCCATCTTCGGCTCGGTCTCGGCGCTGCCGTCGCCGATGGGCACCATGTAGCCGTTGGGCATGGTCGAGTGGGCGACGAAAGCCTTCATGGCCTCGGCCCGCTTGGAGATCTCGCCGGGCACCTTGCGGTCGCACGCCTTCATGTTGGTCATCGCGACCTGGAGGCGTCCGTAGACGTAGACGGCGTAGCGGGGCGCCTGCTCCATGAGCGCGCCCTGGGAGTCGACGTCCAGCTTCACCGTGCCGGTCAGACGGCTGGAGGCCAGGTCCGACCAGTCTTTGCGGCCGTAGCGGCAGCCGATGCCCATGAGCGCGATGTCCTGGTCGATGCCGTGGTTGTGGCCCTTCTTGTACAGCTTCGGGTTCGACAGGAGCTTGGCGTGCGTGTTCAGGCTCTCCTTGAGCCAGCTCGCGTTCACGTGCCGGCTCAGGCAGAGCAGCGGCTGGGTACGCAGGGAGACCGGGTGGTCCGTCCAGACGTAGGAGGGGGTGCCGCGGGCGCCGTACTTGTTCGCGGCCACCCAGTCCTTGGTGATCTCGGTGGCGCGGTCGAGGTAGCGCTGCTCGCCGGTGTTCTCGTACTCGACGACGAGCGTGCCCATCCAGCGCAGCGACTGGAAGACGAACTCCCACGACCTGTTCCGGTACGGGCTCGCGTCCCAGTCGATCTTCTTGCCCAGCTTGTACGCCGGCAGCCCGACCAGCGAGATCTCGCCCTTCATGACGTCCTCGGCGGTCGGCGTGCCGGGCAGCCAGTCGCCCTGGCACTCCGCGGTGCGGGTCACCTTGTCGGCCGCCTGCGCCGGGCTCACGAGAGCGTTGAGCGTGAGCATGAGGGCAAGAGGAATCGCGAGGCGGCGCACGCCAGTTCCTTCCGGGACAAAAGTTGAGGGCGGGACATGCTTTCGGAAGAACGATCAAGCGGTCAAGCCGCGTGTTCGATTCGTTAACCGGCCGGTGCGCCCGCCGTGCCCGGGTGACGTGGCCGTACCCGCCGCGACATGCTGGGACCGTGAGATTCGACGATCTGGTGATTCCCGACACACCCGCGTGCCGCGGCGCGCTCGAGGTGGCCGCCCGCTACCACACGCCCTCGATGCTCAACCATTCGATCCGCGCCTACCTGTGGGCCGCGGTGTACGCGCAGGGCAACGGCATCGCCTTCGACGCCGAGCTGCTCTACGTGTCGGCCATGTTGCATGACATCGGGCTGGTGGCCGAGTTCGACAGCTACGCGGTGCCGTTCGAGGAGGCGGGCGGGCACGTGGCCTGGGCCTTCTGCGCAGGGGCCGGCTGGTCGCCCGAGCGGCGGCTGCGTGCGAGCGAGGTCATCGTCAGGCACATGTGGGACGCGGTGCCCCTCGACGAGGACCCCGAGGGACACCTGCTCGAGATCTCGACCGGCATGGACATCTCGGGCCGCCGCGCCGACGAGATCCCCGCCGGCGTGCGCGAGGAGGTGCTGGAGCGCCATCCGCGGCTGGAGATCGCCAAGGAGTTCAGCGTGTGCATCGCCGACCAGGGGGCGCGCAAGCCGTCCAGCGTCGCCGCGCGGGCCGTACGCGGGGGGATCGTCGACCGCATCGTGCACAACCCGCTCGACGGCTGACGGGCGGGCGGGCCGCTACGCCTTGGGGCCGGTGCTCTCGGCGACCTCGAACGTCCACAGCTCGGAGCCAGCCGCCGCGGGCCCCTGCCCGTGCCCGTGGCCCTGCCCATGACCCGGCCCGTGTCCCTGGGCGGCGGCCTCGGCGGCGGCCTGGGCGTGGCCGCGACGGAACGCCTCGCCCTGCTGCCACTTCTGGAAGTCGTCCTCGCTGCGCCAGCGCGTGTAGACGAGGTACCGATCCGTGCCCTCCACCGGCCGCAGCAGCTCGAACCACTCGAACCCGTCGGCCGACTCCACCATCCCGGCCCGGTTGGCGAAGCGCCGTTCGAGCTCCTCGCGCATCTCGGTGGACACGGTGAGCACGTTGATCTTCACGACGGACACTTTCGGGTACCCCTCTCATCGGCGCGCGCCTCAGCGCACGGCCTGGTGCTCAGGAACAACCTGCGCTCAGGAACGGCGAGGGCTCCAGGCTAACGCGGGCGGTCGCCGGTACCCGATCCACCGTCCTGGCGCGTCGCGCGCGTTCCGCCACCGGCCGCAGAAGATCGGCGAAACCGGCTCGACGGACGGTTCCTGACCTGGCCGGGGCAGGGGCGGAGAAGGTGGGCGGACCTTTCCGGCGGCGGCGATAGCCTTGTCGGGTGCGTATAGCGAGGTTCTCCACAGGCGAAGGCGTCTCGTTCGGCGTGGTCGAGGGCGGTCCGGGCGAGGAGGTCGTCTCCGCGATCGCCGGCCACCCGTTCGCCCAGGTCCAGTTCACCGGCGAGCGGTTCCCGCTGTCCCAGGTGAAGCTGCTGGCCCCGATGCTGCCGAGCAAGGTCGTCGCCATCGGCAGAAACTACGCCGAGCACGCGGCCGAGCTGGGCAACGAGGTGCCGGAAGAGCCGCTCATCTTCATGAAGCCGTCCACCACGGTGATCGGCCACGGCGAGAACATCGCCTATCCCACGTCGCTGTCCGACCGTGTCGACTTCGAGGGCGAGCTGGCCGTGGTGATCGGTAGGCTCTGCCGCGAGGTGCCGGTCGAGCGGGTCAAAGACGTCATCTTCGGCTACACGTGCGCCAACGACGTCACCGCCCGCGACCTGCAGAAGAAAGACGTGCAGTTCACCCGGGCCAAGGGGTTCGACACGTTCTGCCCGCTGGGGCCGTGGATCCAGACCGATCTCGACGCGAGCGACCTGGCGCTGACGACCACGGTCAACGGCGAGATCCGGCAGAGCGGGCGCACCAACCAGCTCATCAACGACATCCCGGCGCTGGTGGCCTACGTCAGCGCGGTCATGACGCTGATCCCCGGCGACGTCATCCTGACCGGCACGCCGGCGGGCGTCGGCCCGCTGGAGATCGGCGACGAGGTCAGCGTCGGCATCGAAGGCATCGGCACACTCACGAACAAGGTGGTCTCCCGTGACTGACGTACGCGTCAGGTTCGCCCCGTCCCCAACCGGCATGTTCCACGTCGGCGGCGCCCGTACGGCGCTGTTCAACTGGGCGCTGGCCGAACAGTCCGGCGGCCGCTTCGTGCTGCGCATCGAGGACACCGACGCGTCCAGGAACCGCCCGGAGTGGACCGAGGGCATCATCTCCGCGCTCGACTGGATCGGCATCAACGGCACCAACCAGGTCTTCGAGGGCCCCTACTTCCAGTCGGCCTACGAGCCGCAGCACCGCGAGGCCGTGGCCAAGCTGCTGGCCGACGGCCGCGCCTACTACTGCGACTGCACGCGCGAGGCGCTGGTCGCGCGCACCGGCTCCGAGCACCGCGGCTACGACGGCCACTGCCGCGACCGAGGGCTGACGGCGGGCGCGGTGCGCTTCCGCACCCCCGACGAGGGCGTGACCGTGGTGCCCGACCTCATCAGGGGCAACGTGGAGTTCCCCAACGAGGCCCAGGAAGACTTCGTCATCGCGCGTACCGACGGCTCGCCCCTCTACGTGCTGGCCAACGCGGTCGACGACATCACCCAGAACATCACCCACGTCGTACGCGGTGAGGAGCACCTCGGCAACGCGGCCAAGCAGATGCTGCTCTGGCCCGCCCTGGGCGCCACGTCGCCGGTGTGGGCCCATCTGCCGGTGATCGTCAACGAGCAGCGCAAAAAGCTGTCCAAGCGGCGCGACAAGGTGGCGCTGGAGGACTACCGGGCCGAGGGCTACCTCGCCGAGGCCATGGTCAACTACCTCATGCTGCTCGGCTGGGGTCCTGGCGAAGACCGCGAGATCATGCCGTGGTCGGAGATGATGCCGCTGTTCCGGCTGGAAGACGTCAACTCCTCCAGCGCCTTCTTCGACGAGAAGAAGCTGCGGGCCTTCAACGGGGAGTACATCCGCGCGCTGCCGCTGGAGACGTTCGAGGAGCGCTGCGCCCCCTACCTCGACCCGTCCTGGGACCGTGAGCTGTTCAGCAAGGTCGCGGCGCTGGCCCAGACCCGCATCGCGGTGCTGTCGGAGATCCGGCAGAACGTCGACTTCCTCTTCCTGGAGGAGCCGGTCTTCGACCAGGCGTCCTGGGACAAGGCGATGAAGAACGCCCCCGAGGAGATCCTCGGCGGCTACCTCGATCGCCTCGAGACCGTGAGCTGGGACCCCGAGTCGCTCAAGGAGACGCTGGAGCAGGTCGGCGCGGTCCACGGGCTCAAGCTGGGCAAGGCCCAGGCCCCGGTGCGGGTGGCGGTCACCGGCCGTACGGTCGGCCTGCCGCTGTTCGAGTCGATCGAGGTGCTCGGGCGTGAGCGGGCGCGCGAGCGCCTGCGCACCGCCCTGACCCGCCTGCGCGGCTGATCTCCCGGCGCCACGCCTCAACGAGGAACGGTTCCTGCCGCAATAGCACCTAGCGTCTGCGGCATGACCTATTTGGTGACCGGAGCCACGGGCTCCGTAGGCAGGCACGTCGTGGCCCACCTCCTGGAGGCGGGCCACCGCGTACGCGCGCTCACCCGTGACCCGGGCCGGGCCCGGCTGCCCGAGGCGGTCGAGGTCGTCCAGGGCGATCTCGGCAAGGTCGAGACCCTGTGGCCCGCCCTCGAAGGCGTGACGGGCGTGCACCTCATCGACGTGGCCGACTCCGGCTACACCCCGCTCGCGAACGGCCCCGAGATCGTCGAGGCCGTCAGGAAGGCCGGCGCGCGCAAGGCGACCCTGCTCAGTAGCTGGTCGGCGGGCACGCTGGAGCCCGCCGTGCTCTCCAGCGACCTGGAGTGGACGTACGTGCAGCCGACCGAGTTCATGGCCAACGCCCTGGCCTGGGCCGAGCCGGTGCGTACGCGGGGCGTCGTCGAGGAGGCGTTCCCGGCCACCAGGACCCCCATGGTGCACGAGGCCGACATCGGCGCCGTCATCGCCACCGCCCTCACCGAGGACGGCCACCACGGCCGCTCCTACGGCCTCACCGGCCCCGAACTCCTCGACGTGCCCGCCAAGCTGCGGATCCTGGCGGAGGCGGCCGGCCGCGAGATCACCCTCGTCGAGCTGACCGTGGACGAGCTGCGCGAGCGCTACCGGGCCCAGGGCATGCCCGAGGAGATGATCGAGTTCCGGATCGAGATCTTCGGCAACGTGCCCGACGACGCGTACCAGGTCACCGACACGATCGAGGAGGTGACCCGGCGGCCACCGCGTACGTTCGCGCAGTGGGCCGCCGAGCACGCCGGATCGTTCAGATGAGGCCGCGGCGGGCGAGCAGCGGCTGGATGCCGGGCTCGCGCCCTCTGAAGTTGCGAAACGCCGTCAGCGGGTCGAGGCTGCCGCCGCGGGAGAGCAGCTCGCGGCGGAAGTGGTCGCCGTTCTCCCGGGTGAGCCCGCCGTTCTCCTTGAACCACTCCACGCTCTCCGCGTCGAGCACCTCGCTCCAGATGTAGGAGTAGTAGCCGGCGCTGTAGCCGCCGGAGAAGATGTGGGCGAAGAAGTTGGTCCGGTAGCGCGGCCGGATCAGTGGGAAGGCGATCTGGGCGGCCTCCAGGGCGGCCGACTCGAACGCCTCGGGGTCGGCCACGACCTCCCCGGGCGCCAGCCGGTGCCAGGCCCAGTCGAGCAGCGTGGCGGCCAGATATTCGACGGTCCTGAAGCCCTGGTTGAACGTCTCGGCCGCCTTCAGCTTCGCCACCAGCTCGCCGGGCATCGGCTCGCCCGTCTCGTGGTGCCTGGCGTAGTTGGCCAGCACCTCGGGCCAGGTCACCCACATCTCGTTGACCTGCGACGGGTACTCGACGAAGTCGCGCGGCACGTTGGTGCCCGACACGCGCGGGTAGCGCACCTGCGAGAACAGGCCGTGCAGCGCGTGGCCGAACTCGTGGAAGGCCGTCTCGACCTCGTCGAACGTCAGCAGCGTCGGCCCGGAGGCGGGCTTGGTGATGTTGAGGTTGTTGATCACCACCGGCCGCAGCCCGAACAGGAACGACTGGTCGACCAGGTTGTTCATCCACGCGCCGCCGCGCTTGCCCGGCCGGGCGTACGGGTCGAGCACGAACAGCCCCAGCGGGCCGCCGTCCTCGTCGGACACCTCGAACACGGTCACGTCGGGGTGGTAGCCGCCCAGGTCGGGGCGTTCGGCGAAGGTGAGGCCGTACAGCTTCGCGGCGGCGAAGAATATGCCGTCGCGGAAGACCCGGTTCAGCTCGAAGTACGGGCGCATCGCGCCGCCGTCGTACTCGTAGCGGGCCTGGCGCACCTTCTCGGAGTAGTAGGCCCAGTCCCACGGCTCGATCGGGAACCCGGCCTGCTCCGCCAGCGCCTCGGCCTCCTTCCTGGCGTTGCGCACGGCGGGGCCGACGAGCTGGCCGAGCATCTCCTCGACCGCCTCGACGGTCTTGGCGGTCTGGTCGGCCACCGTGTACGCGGCGTGGCTGGGGAAGCCGAGCAACGCCGCCCGCTCGGCCCGCAGCGCCGCCATCCTGGCCGCGATCTCGAAGTTGCCCGGGACCCGGCCGACGCTCAGCTCGTACAGGCGGCGGCGCACGTCGCGGTCGGTGAGCTGGGCCAGGCCGGGCTGGACGGTGAAGTTGTGCAGCGGCAGGACGTACGTGCCGTCGTCCTTGCGCAGCGACTCGATCTTGGCCTCGTCGAACCCGTCGAGCTCCTTGGGGTCGGTCACCACCAGGGCCGACTCCGTGGAGGCCCGCAGCAGGCTCTGCGCGAACTCCGTCGACAGCCTCGACAGCTCCTCGTTGAGCGCGCGCAGCCGCTGCTGGTCGGTCTCCGACAGGTCGGCCCCGGCCCGGATGAAGTCGTCGCGGTACTTCTCCAGCAGCCACGACTCCTCGGGATCCGCCGTGCTCACCTGCTTGATGCGGGCCCACAGCGCCCGGTCGAGGCGAATGGCGTCGCTGTGCCGGGTGAGCTGGGGGGAGATCTGCTTCTCGATCTCCATGAGGCCGTCGGTCGTGTTGGACGCGGCGACGCTGAAGAAGGCCGTCGCCGTGCGGTCGAGGATCCGGCCCGACCGTTCGAGCGCGGCGATCGTGTTCTCGAACGTCGGCGGCTCGGTGCTGCTCGCGATCGTGTCGACCTCGGCGAGCTGCTCGGCCATGCCGCGCTCGAACGCCGGCAGGTAGTGCTCTTCGCGGATGTCCGCGAAGGGCGGCAGCTCGTACGGCAGATCGCTTGGGGCGAAGAACGGATTCTCGGCCAACGCTTCGGCTCCTCCACGTGGTGTTTTGTCCCCTTCAGCTTGGCACGGCGGGGCTCGTGCCGGGGGCTGCGGGAGGCGGACCCGTGAATCGTTTTGGCCTTACCCCCCGAGCTGGGCTATTCTTTCGGACGTCGCCAAGCGCGCTCCACAAGGGGCCCGCAGCGGTGGGGTATGGTGTAATTGGCAGCACGACTGATTCTGGTTCAGTTAGTCTAGGTTCGAGTCCTGGTACCCCAGCATTGAGCGGATGTCTCGCAGAGGGATGTCCGTTTTTTCATTTCGCCAGCCGGTACAGAATTTCTGAGATCTCCTGGTAAGCCTTGATCGTTGGCGCGTGCGACGTCTCCACCGTGAAGACCTTGAACTTGTTGGCGGGCGTGGCCGCGTCCGCCTCCCTGATCATCCGGTCCTGCAGCGCGATCGGGATCGTACGGTCCTTCGAGTGCCTGATGTAGACCCTGGGCACCCGTCCCCACGCGTCCTTGCGCCCGCGGGCGTCGGCAGCCGACACCTGGAGGCTCTCATCCGGCAGCAGCGTGTTCAGCATGGCGAGAAACTCACCCTCGCTCGCCTCCGCCATGAAGGCCGCCTTGGCCGCGGCCAGGAACTTCGGGTCGGCGGTGCGCCAGTTGATCCGCACCGCGCCGATCTTGGCCGGGTCGCCGACGATGCCGTTCAGCAGGCCCGGGGTGAGACTCGTCTGACCCTCGGGGCTGGTCATGTAGTCGTTGGGCGAGCGCAGCTTCGTGCAGCAGAAGGCGGCGTCGTAGACCAGCCGGTCGATCAGGTCCGGCACCGCGTCGGCCACCTTCGTGATCGTCGCCCCGCCGAGGCTGCCGCCCACCAGGATGACCGGTCCGTAGCGGGAGACGCGGCGCACGACGTCCACCGTGGCCTCGACATAGTCGTCCAGCGTCACGGCGGCCACCGGCGAGGGCAGCGCGGCCAGCTTCGCGAGGTCCTGCGGGGCCTGGTAGGCGGGGTGAAGCTGCTCCTCGGGGCCGTGCCCCGGCAGGGTCACGCCCACGGTGCGGTGGCCGCGCAGGGCGAGCAAGGGGTCGGTCACGGCCACGCCGTTGGAGCCGGAGACGTTGACGAACGTGGTGACGTCCTTCTTCCTGGAGGGCCCGGCGAAGGCCGCGGTGGTGCCTGCGACGGCGGCGGCGGTGGCGCCCGCGGCGCCGAGCTGGAGGGCTGTTCTGCGCGTCGGAGTGTTCATGTCTCCGATGTTCGCCGAGGTCAGGGGCGGCGCACATCGCCCGGCCGGGCCGAGAAGCGGTGGATGGCGGGCATCCACCGATCGGTCGATACCCGCACGGGCCAAGGCCGCGGCCGGCCGCGCGCGGTCATCCGCCGATCGGTTGGTGCCCGTGCGGGCCAAGGCTGTGGTCGGCCGCGCGCGGTCATCCATCGATCAGTTGGCGCCCGTGCGGGCGCAGCGTGCGGCCGACCTGGCGCGGTCATCCGTCGATCGGTTGGTGCCCGTGCGGGCCGAGGATGCGGTCGGCCGCGCGCGGCCGACCGCCGATCGGTTGACGCCAGCGGCGCCATGCCGGGGTGGGTCCCATGAGCCGGCTCCAGGTGCGTGAGCGCTGGGTCTACGCGGGGCTCGCGTACGCGCTGCTCGCGGCCTCCTCGGTCGCGGCGGCGGTGTCGGGCACGCCCGCGGGGCCGTTCCCGTCGTGGCCCCTGCTGGCGGTGGTCGCGGCCGGATGGCTGGCGCCCGTCGCCTGGCTGCACCGCCACCGCGACACCCACCGCGTGCTCGTCGTGGCCCACTACCTCGTCCTCGTCGCCCTGACCTGGGCGCTGGCGCTCAAGGGCGCGGTCTTCGTGGTGTTCGTCACGATCGGTTACCCGCTGGCCATCGCCCTGCTCCCCGGCCGCCTGGTCATGGCCGGAGTCACGCTCACCGCGCTCGTCAACGTGCTCTCCCAGGCGGGGCCGGGCGCGCGGGAGAGCCTGCTCACCGTGATCGCCGGGGTGGCCGTGCCGCTAGTCCTGGCCGGCTGGTACGTCTCCGGCGAGCACGACAGACGCCGCCGCCTGGTCGAGCGTCTGCGCGCCGCCATGGAGGAGAACGCCGAGCTGAACGCCAGGCTCCTCGACCAGGCCAGGCGGGCGGGCGTGCTCGACGAGCGGCACCGCGTGGCCGGGGAGATCCACGACACGCTCGCGCAAGACCTCGTCGCGCTGATCGGCCAGCTCGACTCCGCCGGGCGGGCCACCGGCGGCCAGGCCCGCGGCCACCACCTCGACCGGGCCGCCGAGCTGGCCCGGCGCGGCCTGGCCGAGGCCCGCAGATCCGTACGCGCGCTGCGGCCCGAGCCGCTCGAAGACGCCCGGCTGCCCGAGGCCCTCGGCCACATGGCCAGGTCGTGGGCCGACGTGTCCGGCGTCGACCTGCGGCTGGAGGTCACCGGCACGCCCGTCGCGCTGTCCGCGGAGGTGGAGACGGCCCTGTTCCGCGTCGCCCAGGAGGCTCTGGCCAACGTGGCCAAGCACGCCCGCGCCGCCAGGACGGGCCTCACCCTGACGTACACGGACGAACTCGTGCTCCTCGACATCCGTGACGACGGGCGCGGGTTCGAGCCGCAGGAGCCCGCTGACGGCTTCGGGCTCGACGGTATGCGGCAGCGGGCCCGGAGCGTGGGCGGCACCCTTGAGGTCGAGTCGGAGCCAGGCCGGGGCACGGCGGTCGCCGCCGCCGTGCCCGTGATTCCGGCCGGAGGCGGCGAATGAGACGATCGCGTTCACCGGGGAGGAAACGATGTCACTGCGGGTGCTGATCGCCGACGACCATCCGATCGTGCGCGACGGCCTGCGCACCGCCCTCGGCGGCGAGCCCAGCATCGAGCCCAGCATCGAGCCCGGTGCCGAGCCCAGCATCGAGCCCAGCATCGAGCCCGGTGGCGAGCCCGGTGGCGAGCCACGGATCGAGGTCGTCGGCGAGGCGGGCGACGGGGAGGAGGCCGTGCGCCTGGCCGCCGAGCTGTCTCCCGACGTCGTCCTGATGGACCTGCGCATGCCCGGCCTCGACGGCGTGAGCGCCATCCGCCGGCTGCGCGGCACCGGGCCGCGCGTGCTGGTGCTCACCACGTTCGACACCGACGTCCTTCCCGCGCTGGAGGCGGGCGCCAGCGGCTACCTGCTCAAAGACGCCTCGCCTGAGGAGCTGGTACGCGCTGTGCGCGCCACCCACCGGGGCGAGACCGTGTTGGCCCCCGCCGTGGCCGGCCGCCTGGCCGAGCACCTGCGCAGGCCGTCCAGGGGGCGGCTGAGCAAGCGGGAGCTGGAGGTGCTGCGCCTGGTGGCCGAGGGCGCCACCAACAAGGAGGCGGCCGCCCGGCTGTTCATCAGCGAGGCCAGCGTCAAGACGCACCTGCTGCACATCTACGCCAAGCTCGACGTACGCGACCGCGCCGCCGCCGTCGGCGAGGCGTACCGCCGCGGCCTTCTCACCGACTGACGTCCACCGGCGGCAGGTCGAGGGCGCGGGTCGAGGACGGCAGGTCGAGGGCGCGGGTCGAGGCGGCGGGTCGAGAGTGGCGGGTGGAGGACGGCGGGTGGAGGACGGCGGATCGAGGACGGCGGGCCGGGATGGTGTGCGCTGACGTGGAGAGCGCACTCCGTGCCGGTCGGGTGGGCTGATCCATGGCCGCTCGATGGCTGCTCCATGGCCGGTCTCGCGGGCCGGTTCCGGTGGTCGATCTCGCGGGCTGGAGGTCATGGCGCCGCACTCGCAAGGCCGGTCTGGTGGGCGGATAAGCGGTTTGGAGTGGTCTTGTGGGTGCGGTAGAGTTACCTGCGTTGCCGGGGGAGACCCGGCAAGCCAGCTTGTGGACAGGGTCCCGTCGTCTAGTGGCCCAGGACGCCGCCCTCTCAAGGCGGTAGCGCCGGTTCGAATCCGGTCGGGACTACCACTGTCACAAGCCCACGAAGGTCCCGTCGTCTAGTGGCCCAGGACGCCGCCCTCTCAAGGCGGTAGCGCCGGTTCGAATCCGGTCGGGACTACGTCTTCAGCTCCTGCTCCGGCGCGTCTCCGCCCGGAGCATTTCGCTTTTCCCGACCCCACGATCCCCCTGTCTCGCAAGACTACTGAGGCCGTGCTCGCCGAACTCGGTGCCGCGCGGGTTACGGGCGAAGTCGGCGGCGTCACCCCGTGATCAACGAAGATGATCCGATGGACGTTACACAGCGCGCCGTGCGACCGGCCATATCAGGCGGAATCGCGGCAGATGCGGGTGGCCGCAGGCTGGCTCGGCTTTCGACGATCAGATAGCCGGTTGGGCACGGCCCATTCTGCCGGAGTTGGTGGAGGTCGGGGCCTCGTGGGAGTTCATCGAGGATGAGTCGTCGGTGCCCGTACGCGGGGTCGAGCCCGCCAAGGCTCGAAGCGAGTCCCTTTGGGCTCGCCGACCGATAGGCTCCCCGGGTCACGCAGGGAACTGGGGAGGCTGACGTGGCCGGTGAAACACAGGAGATCGAGGTCAAGTACCGTGTGAGCGACCTGGAGGCCCTGGAGGCCGCGCTCACGCGGTACGGAGTCCACCTGTCGGCCCCGGTCCGGCAGGACGATCAGGCGTACGCCGAACCCGGCTGGCAGTACGGGCAGAGCAAGATTGGGCGCGCGTTCGCGAGGCTGCGTACCCAGGACGGCCGGCACCTGTTCACTGTGAAGAAGCCCCAGGCCAACGAGATGGCGTGCCTGGAGCACGAGACGTGGGTCGCGGATCGAGAGCAGATGCACCACGCGATCGTGGCGATGGGGTTCAGCCCGACCGTCCGGATCGTGAAGACCCGCCGCACCGCGATGCACGGCGACATGACGGTCTGCGTGGACGAGGTGGAGCATGCCGGCGTCTTCGTGGAGATCGAGCGGACCGTGCACGGCACGGAGTCGGGCACAGCCGTGCAGGCCGAGCTGGACGCGTTCGCCCGCGACCTGGGGGTAGCGCTGGAGCGCACCACAGAGACGTACGACTCGCTGGTGCGCTCTGCGCTCCTCCCCGCCTAGAACAGACCCAGCGAGGTGGGCCTTGCCAGGCTTTCGACTGGCAGGCGAGCCGTCTCCAGGTCAAGGTGCAGCTCTACGGCCGCGTGGTCGGTCAGCGCCTCGGTACGGGTCTCGTGCAGGTAGGCGCAGTCCCGGATGCGCCCGGTCAGCTCCGAGCCGACGTGGACGTAGTCGTAGCGGTAGCCGTCGCCGGTCCGGCCGATCCAGGAATACGGCTGGGCCTCGGGCGCCATGTGGGCGTGGGTGTCCGTGAAGCCCTCTGCGGTCAGGGTGTCGAGCATTCCGAACTCGAACGGCAGGAATCCCGGGTGGAGGGGGCGGTGGTCGGCGGCGATCACGTTGTAGTCGCCGCCGATGACCAGGTGGCCGCGCTCGTCGGGGCCGAGTTGCGCAATGGCTTTGAGCAGGCTGGTGATGAACAGTTCCTTGCGGGTGGTCTTGTCCGCCGACCGATCGCGGCTGGGTACGTACACGCTGACCCACCATGTGGCCGGGCGAGTGTCCAGCCGGGCAGTGGCCACCCGGGCGGGGATGCTGACCTGGCCGAAGTCGGGTTGGTGCGCGGTCACCGGGATGCGGCTGATCAGCGCCGCTCCCCGGTCGCCGTCGTCGGGCGTGTTGATGACTGCGTAGCCGGCCCGCCGGTACTGCTCCAGGATCCACGCGGTGCCCGGCCCCGCGCTCGTCTCGGTGAGCATGACGACATCATCGTCTCGGTCGGCGAGCCAGCGCAGCATCCGTTCGGCGCGTTCCCGCGCGGCGGCGCCGATGTTGACTGTTACCGCCCTGATCATCGGGCGCCCTCCTGTCGTTGTGCCGTCCGCGCCACCAGCAGTGCCAGTTCGGCCGCCACTCTGTCCGGGCTCACCTCCTGGCAGTTGACTAGTGCCTGCGGCCAGTGGCGGGCGAGCAGGAACTGGTAGGCGTCCTGGTAGAGGTCCAGCTCCCGTTGCGGGGAGCCGACCCGCTCCAGGCGCGACCGCCGTGTCCGCTGGGCCAGTCGCTGCGCCAGTTCTTGAGCGGTGTGGTGCAGGTAGCAGGATAGGGACGGGCGCAGCACGTGGGCGTTGTATTGCCAGATCTCCTCTATCTCCAGCCCATCGATGCGCTGCAGTACCAATGACGACTGGACGTAGCGGTCGCTGATCACGGTCAGCCCGTCCATGAGCGCAGGGACGATCTCGGTGTCCATGTGGTGGTAGCGGTCCGCGGCCACGGCCAGGGCCAGCGCCCGGCCGACCAGACCGGCCTCGCCGGTGCGGACAAGCCGCCCCAGCGGGGTGTCGGACGGTTCGCTCGTTACGTGCACGCGCATGCCGCCCGCGCGTAGCCGCTCGGCCAGCAGGGTGGACGCGGTGGACTTGCCGACGCCGTTCGGTCCCTCGATCGCGATGAACAGGGCGCCCCTCGCCATCGGCCCGTTCACGAGCGTCGCGGGCCGATCTGGAGCAGCGGACGCCCTTCGTGGTCGACGATCGGGCATTGCTCTTCGTCGAGGTCGCCGACGCGGCCCCCGCGACTGATGACGGCGGCCGGGCAGCCCTTCCCGCACGAACTGCCCATGTGGCAGGGGCCGCAGGTGGAGTTGGCGCCCATGCGGAGCTTGCCCTCCAGGTCGTAGCCGTCCAGCGCGCCGGCCACCTCGTCGTCGAGGATGTTGCCGACGAGGAAGTCGGTGTCCGGGTGCTGCGACTGTGGGGTGCGGGCGGCGAACACCAGGTATGGGCAGACGGCGACCTGGCCGTCCGCGAACACGTAGATGAGCTTTCCGGCGTCGCAGCCGGACAAGGGTTTGCCGTCGTCGTTGGGGAAGCGGATGTGCACGATGTCGACGCCGCGCGCCCGGAAGCGCCTGGTGACCTCGGCGATGGCGCGCATCTTGGCGTTGGTCGCCGCCATGCGGCCTGCGCTTCTGACGCCTCGGCCGAACAGGCTCAAGGGGTTCATGAGCACGTACTGGGCGCCGGTCTCGACGGCGAACTCGCACAACGCTGTGAATTCCTTGGCGTCGGTCAGCGTGTTGGGGGTGGACAGCAGCCCTTGCAGCAGTCCGGCCTGTGCGAACTTGCGAGTGGTCTCCACCGTGACGTCGAAAGAAGAGACGCTGCCCCGGAACTTGCCGTGGCTCTCGGGCCGGAACCCGTCGAAACTGACGTTGATGTGGATGCCGCCCAGCTCGGCCAGGTCCGCGATCTGCCTGTCGCTGGTCTGGGTGGCGTTGGTGCAGATGCCGACCGGCATGCCCAACTCGGTGGCGGCGCGGCAGATGTCCATGATGTCGGGGTGGACGAACGGCTCGCCCCCGGTAAGGGTGAGCCGTTCGACGTGGGCGCTGCGAAGCCGAGGCAGCACCTTGCCGATGATGTCTTCGGTGCGCATGTGCTCGCCCCAGTTGCCGGAGGAGACGAAGCAGTGCGCGCAGTGGAGGTTGCATCGTTCGGTGACCTGTACCAGTGCCTTGCGCTGGCCGTCTTCCACACTGGTGCGGAAGTAGCAAGAGGTGGCGTGGGTGTCGATGACGAGTCGTTTCACGGGTCCTCCTCGTGGCTGGCTTGCCGGGACGTGAGCTGGGAGCAGGTTCTTTGTTGGCCCGGCTGATCGGTACATGCGGGTGGCTGCCGGGTGTTCGGCCGGGTGTCCGGGCGGTCGGGGGGTGGAGGGCTGTCCTGATCGGCGCGTGTGACGCCCTGGCTTTGTGCGCGTATGGCCAGGTAGATCGCGTTCAGTGCCATGAGATCACCGTCATGTGTCGGTGTCGGTACGTCAGGGCTGTGGGGCCGGGCGTCGGAGGACGCGCCCGGCTCCACAGCATCGCCCCGGTCGGGCCCGTCCGGGGCGGGGAGGCGCTGCGGGCCCGAAGGTGGGTGTGGGCGCTCGCAGCGGTGATGGCATGGGTGGGGGAAGGCGGCCGTGGGGATGTGCCCCCACACGCCTCACGGCGCGTCTTCCCCCGTCTCCGACCGCCTTGGCAGGTGTGGACGGCGGGAGCTTGGAACCCGCTGCCTGCGACAGGGGCGGTACCTGGCGCAGGCAGCGGGGGACTGATGGAGGCGCTTGGCATGTCGGCCTCGCTCAGCGTGGTCCGGTGGTGGTGGCCGGCTGCCAGGCGTGGCGGTCAGGCGAGCACCACAGGGCGAGGACCTCGGCGTTCATTTTCGCCCGCAACTCCTCTGGGTGGCCGGCTTCGACGTAGAGCCCAGGCGGCGGACAGTGTCCGCGGTAGAACGCGACAAGGGCGCGTTTACTCAGGGAGTACATCAGGAGCCAGTCCCGGATCTGCGGTTGCCAGTACGCGACGGCGGCCCTGCCCGCAGCGTCGGCGTTGGCATCGGCGGCGCTCATGAGCATGGTCCCTCCGTGTGCTGTCCAAGGGGTTTGCGGGTGAGGGGCGCTGGCCAGACAGTCCCAAGGCCGATCTGAGTCGGCCGTTCCCGGCCTGCGCCCCTCTTCGGGTGCGTGACGGCGGCTTGAACAGCAGGCCGTCTCGCACCAGGCGTGGCGTGCGGCATGTGGATGAGTGCCACGCCACGATCATGAATTTCGGCTAGTTCAGATAGGCCAGCCAGGCGCGTCCAACGTCGGCGAGCCGCTGCTCCCGCTCGCGCAGTCCGCCCTGATTTCCTCCCGCAGCAGGCGTGGAACGGGCGCATCGAGGGGCATGTTCTTGACCGCCTCCCGCGTAGCGGAGTGTTGACGCGGTTCGTAGCGGGATTCCCCTCAGGAACACGTCGTCGTGGCTGCCGTAGATCCGCACGGCCAGGCCCGCACGGCGACCCTCCGCGTACGTGACGGCGTTGACGCGGCCGCAGTGGCTCTGGACGGCCTTCTGGATGGCGCCGGGAAGGACTTCCCAGCCCAGGTGGATCTTCATGACAGCCTCCGGAGGGGATGTTGGTGGCGGTACTCCAACCACACGCTGGCCTGTACATCGTGGCTGCGCTCGTGGGGACATCACTACGAGGTGGCGGGGGCCATCTAGGACTTCTCGCAGCGTTTCGCCGGACTTGTCTGGACTTCTAGGCCGCGACCGTCGCCGGACTTCTTCTCACCGCCTGTTGTCGGCCCTACCGTGTCCTCAAGAGCTGTCGTCGTGTCCGGCAGGAAGGCCAGCAGCATGGGCGTCACTGTGCTGAGGCGACTCGCTGAAGCCAAAGGGCTCGTCCCCTACCGCAAGTTCGATCGCGCGTACCAGGCCACCGCAGACAAGCTGGGGTGCGTCGGCCACTGCGTTGGGGCCCGCACGTGGAAGCGGTGGCTGGCGGGCGAGGTGGCGAGCAGGCCGTACGCGACGTCATGCCGGGTCCTGGAGACCATGTTCGGCCGGCCGGTGGAAGAACTCCTCACGCCGTTCAGCACCACGGACGGCGCGAGCAGCGGAGCGGCAGCCTTGTCGGCTCGGTCACTCGGTGAAGCCCACAGGGGGATGTACGAAATGATGATGGATGCGGCTGACCAGTCGAGGGAAGCCGCGGGCGACGCGGAACGCGAACTCGGTCAGGCAGCTATGGAGACCATTCAGGACGACATCGTTGAACTGGCCCGCGCCTATCTCCTGCGGTCTCCGATGGAGGAGTTTCCCAGGCTGGTCGCCAAGCGTGACCAGGTCATCACCATGATGGGGGAGACGCGTAAGCCTGCCCAGCTCGGCGAGCTGAACTTCCTCGCCGGAGTGGCCAGTTCGCTGCTCGCTGAGGCGTGCATCGACTTGGGCGAGACCAGACACGCCACCGAGCACGCGCGGGCCGCCTGGTCGTATGCGAACTCGATCGATCACGTGCCGCTCGCGGTGTGGGCGCGCGGCATGATGGCCACCAGCGCCTACTGGGCGGGCCGCCCGCGCGACGCCGTCAACGCCATCAGCCGGGCCGCGCGGCACAACCCGGTTGGGATCGCCGCGTCGCGCGTGCACAGCATCGAGGCTCGTGCTTGGTCGCACATGGGTGACAAGGACCGGACCGTGGCGGCCATTCACGCCGCCATTCACGCTCGCGCTGCCGCCCAGGGCGAGGACGAACTGCAGACGATCGGAGGCGTTTTCGACTGGGACGGGGTGCGAGAACAGCGCTGCTACTCCTCGGCCCTGCTCCAACTGCTCCAGGTGAGCGGAAACGCCTTCGAGCCGCGGGCCGTCCGGGACCTCACGGGTCAGATCCTCGCCTACACCCAGCAGGCGCTGGCCGACGCCCTCGCCCTGCCCGCTGATCAGCGGTCGGCGCCAGTCGTGGCCACTATCCAGACCGAGATGGCCACGGCGTCCGTGATCCTCGGGGACATGATCAACGCCCGGCAGACCCTGGAGGCGGTGCTGAGACTGCCGGCCAACCTGAGAACTTTCCCTGTGCTGCACCGGTTCAGAGCGCTCAGCAAGCAACTCGGAAAGGCGCAGCCCACGCGGCAGACGCGAGCCCTGGCCGACGATCTCGTCACGTTCATCCAAGGCTCCACCGTGCGGGCACTGCCGTCCGGCTCCTAACTGGCCTTATGCGTGATCCACGCTGCCAGGATCGCTGCCTCCCGCTCCGGCGTGATCCCGAGTTCGGCTGCCCGCTCGTTGTTGAGCGCAGGCCCAGCGTGGTTGAGCCACTCCCACGTGTCCGCCACGGTGTCGGCGAGCGGGCGACAAGTCAGCCCCGCCGCGCGGGCGCGAGCCGAGTCCACGCGCCATGTCCCGATATAGGGCCGCCAGAGCGGCAGCTCCGTCCACTCTCGTACACCCTGTTCGATGAGGAAGTCATGGGATACCCACTCCAGCGCGGCTGGAACGCCAGTCGCCTGCCGACAGGCTTCCAGCAGGTCGCCGAAAGTGGCCGATCCGATCGGGGCCGCCAAGTTGCAGGAGCCTGAGAGCTGCCGTTCGGCCGAGTCGAGGGCGTACGCGGCGACGTCCCGCACGTCGATCGGCTGGATCGGCCAATTGGCTCGCCCGGGGGCGAGCACCAGGCCGCCCTCGGAGATCCGGCGCAGCCACCACGGGATGCGCCCGACGTACTCGTGGGGGCCGATGATGACGCCTGGCCGGAGCAACAGCGTCCGATCGGTGCCGAAGATGTGGACAGCCGACTCCTCGCACCCGGCCTTCTCCCGGCCGTACTGGTCGGCGGCGGATTCGCCGGGTGGGGCGCTCCACGACCAGCGGCGTACTGGCGAGCCATCGGTCAACGGCTCCGTGGGCCATCCCTTGTAGACGTTCACGGTGCTGACGTACACGTAGTGGTCCGCCTGGTGGCGGAGGGCACTCGTGGAGATCTCCACCAGGTCAGGGGTCATGCCGCTCGTGTCGATCACCGAGTCATACGGGCCGTGCTGGGCGAGGTCGCCAAGGTCGCGGGGCTCTGTTCGGTCCCCGCGGATCGCGGTGACGCCGGGCACGTCCTGGCCGGACTTGCCGCGGGTGAACGTGACCACCTGGTGGCCGCGCTGGAGGGCCTGCTCGGCCAGGGCACGGCCGAGGAACCAGGTACCTCCAAGGATCAGCAGTCGCATGACCACGATCCTGACGCAGGAGGCCAAGGCCGGGGAAGGGGCGGGTGGCGGGGGCCTCCCCGAAGCCGGTGTGTTCGGGCCAGGGCGAAACGGGCGCGGCCGTCCCGTACAACCCGATACCCGACCAGGGAAGGCTGTCTCGTCAGGAGCCTGGAAGGCGTTCCTGCTTGCCCTGCCGACTACGGGCGGAGGCCCCCGCCGATGGCGAGGGCCTCCTGGAGAGTCGCATCGAGGGGGAAGGTCACACCGAGCGGGCCTTGAACAGGGCCCGGCGGGCCGCCTTGGCCACCTGCTTGTCGGGGTGCACCTGCGAGATCAGGTCGAGTAGCTCCTCCACGTGGGCGTGCGGGATTTTCCAGATCACCTCGAGCAGCTCGTTGACCATCTCCGGCCCGATGTCGCGCAGGCTGCTCACGAACTCCGAACGTCCCAGCCCCGCCGAGATCGTCCACATGTCGAGGATGAGCCAGTGGGTGTCGTCCTGCGTCGGCTCGGGGGCGCCCGGCACCTCGAGCTGGCTCAGGTGCGTGGCGGCGTAAGGTCGCAGCGAGGACTGTTTGAGCGCCGCCTGCCAGGCCGGGACGGCGGCCTCGCCCAGCGTGCCGACCACGCTGGCCGCCTGCACCCTGATCAGCGCATCGCTCTCGTCTTCCGCCGCCGCGTCCAGCAGCTCCTCGGCCGCCCTGCCCGGCTCCCGCAGCCGCATCCAGGCCGCGAACTCGGCGTCGGCCTCGTCCTCCGGCAGCTCGGCGCTCAGCGCCAGCAGCTCGTGGGCGCTCATCGACTCGATCGCCGGACGGGCGTCGACCTCGATGTCGGCGTCGTCGACCAGGTGGATGACGCCCTCGGTGCCCAGCGGCGTCAGCCGCAGGACGCCGTCGTCGACCTCGACCATGCCGTAGCCGGACAGCCACTCGATCGCCGGGGCCAGCGGGTCGCCCGCCGCTTCCCACGCGTCGGCGCCCAGCTCGTCGAGGTCGGCGGCGGCCTCGGCCAGCTCCTGGGTCAGCTCGCCGAGGTCGCGCGAGCCGCCGGCCAGCAGCAGCCGGACCAGCGTGCCCCGCGTCAGGCCGGCCAGGGCCATGGTGAGGTCGTCGTCGTCCAGCTCGGGGTCGCCGTAGTCGACCGAGTGCAGCCCGAGCATCCACGCGTCGAGCACGTCTTCGTCCTCGTCGAACGGCCACTCCGCGGTGTCGTCCTGCACCGCCACCGTGCCGCCCTCGCCCGGCTCCAGGAACTCGAGGTCGACGGCCAGGTTCCAGATGTTCCAGAGCTGGGGTACGGCCTCGGCGGTGGGGCCCTCGGTCTCGGGCCTGGGCAGCCCGACGGCCGCCAGCGCCTCCTCCACCTCGGCGTCGGTGAGCAGGGTGTCCTCGCCCACCCGGCGGCCGGAGCCCACCCACACGGCCAGATCGCGGGCCTTGGCGATCAGCGGCACCTGACGGGCCGCCGCGGCCAGCTCGGAGTCGGGCCGCAGCCTGATCGTGTCGAGCTCGGCCAGCTCGTCGGCGAACGGCTCGAAGTCGCCCAGGTCGCCGGTCTCGTCGTCCTCCTCGTCGCCCTCGGTGTCGTCGAGCAGCTCCTCCATGAGATCGACGAACTCGTCTTCGACGTCGTCGAGCTCGGCCTGCAGATCGGCGAGGGAGTCGGACCCCTTGGCCAGGCGGCCGGTCTGCGAGAGGAACGTCAGGTACGCGTCCACGGCCGGGAGCATCCCGTCGGCGGCGGCGTCGGGATCCTCCACGACCTTCGGCATGCGGTCGAGCAGCAGGTTACGCAGGTCAGCGCGCTTCCACGTGCCCAGGTCCTGCGAGAAGGCGAGACGGTGCCACAGAGCGGCGGGCCCCACGAGCTCGGGGTCGCTTCCGGGGGCGTTCGCACGCGCCCAGATGATGAACTCTTCGAGCAGGGGTCGCAGCTCAGTGGCGGCTACCTCGATGCGATCGGTCACGCACTCAGGCTAGTGTGCCCACGAGGCTGTCGGCTCCCCAAATACCTGCTTTGGCGGATCATGACGTGCGTCGCATGGCCTCGGTGATACGTTCGGCGGCGGCCATGACGGGAACCGCGTGGAGTCGCCCCGGCGCCCTCGTCAGCCGCTCGATGGGCCCAGAGACCGACACCGCCGCGATCACTTTGCCGCCGCTGCCCCTTATCGCCGCCGACACGCTGGCCACACCCTGCTCACGTTCGCCCACGCTGTGGGCCCAGCCGCGCCTGCGTACCGACGCCAGCGTGGCGGCGGTGAACTTGGCCCCGCGCAACCCGCGGTGCAGCCGGTCGGGCTCCTCCCAGGCCAGCAGGATCTGCGCCGCCGAACCCGCCGTCATGGGCAGCGCCGACCCCACGGGAACCGTGTCACGCAGGCCGCTGGCCCGTTCGGCCGCGGCCACGCACACGCGTTCGTCACCCTGGCGGCGATAGAGCTGCGCGCTCTCGCCGGTCAGATCCCTGAGCTGCATCAGCACGGGGGCGGCCACCGCGAGCAGCCGGTCCTCGCCGGCCGCGGTGGACAACTCGGCGAGCCGGGGGCCGAGCACGAACCGGCCCTGTGTGTCACGACTCACAATGCGGTGGTGCTCCAGTGCGACGGCCAGCCGGTGGGCCGTGGGCCGGGCCAGGCCGGTGGCCTGGACGAGCTGGGCAAGTGAAGCGGGTCCCGCTTCCAGGGCATTGAGTACAAGAACTGCCTTGTCGAGTACTCCGACTCCGCTAGAGTTGTCCATACACCGATACTGCCGTCTCGACATATGAGAAAGCAAGTCGGAGGACTCTCGAGGAGGAGATCATGGGCCGCACACTGGCCGAGAAGGTCTGGGAGCAGCACGTAGTCCGTCGCGCGGAGGGTGAGCCGGACCTGCTCTACATCGACCTGCACCTCATTCACGAGGTGACCAGCCCGCAGGCGTTCGACGGGCTCCGTCTCGCCGGCCGGAAGGTGCGAAGGCCCGATCTCACCATCGCCACCGAGGACCACAACGTGCCGACCGTCCTCGGCCCGATCTCCGACCCGGTGTCCAAGACCCAGGTCGAGACGCTGCGCAAGAACGCCGCCGAGTTCGGCGTCCGGCTCCATCCGATGGGCGACGCCGGGCAGGGCGTGGTGCACATCATCGGCCCGCAGTTCGGCCTGACCCAGCCCGGCATGACGATCGTGTGCGGCGACTCCCACACCTCCACGCACGGCGCGTTCGGCGGCATCGCGTTCGGCATCGGCACCTCCGAGGTCGAGCACGTGCTGGCCACGCAGACGCTGCCCGCCTACCGGCCCAAGACGATGGCCATCGAGGTCTCGGGCGAGCTGCCCGTCGGCGTCACGGCCAAAGACCTGATCCTGGCCATCATCGCCAAGATCGGCACCGGTGGCGGCCAGGGCTACATCGTCGAGTACCGGGGCGAGGCCGTACGCGAGCTCTCCATGGAGGGCCGCATGACGGTCTGCAACATGTCGATCGAGGCCGGCGCGCGGGCCGGCATGATCGCCCCGGACGAGACCACGTTCGCCTACCTCAAGGGCCGCCCGCACGCCCCGGAGGGCGAGCAGTGGGACCGGGCCGTCGAATACTGGAAGTCGCTGCGCACGGACGACGACGCCGTGTTCGACAAGGTCGTGGAGATCGACGCCGCGACGCTGACCCCCTACGTCACGTGGGGCACGAACCCGGGCCAGGGCCTGCCGCTGGGCGGGTCAGTGCCCGCGCCCGGCAGCTTCGCCGACCCGGTCGAGCGCTCGGCTGCCGAGCGGGCGCTCGCCTACATGGGCCTGACCGCCGGCACGCCGCTGCGGGAGATCGAGGTCGACACCGTCTTCGTCGGCTCCTGCACGAACGGCCGCATCGAGGACCTGCGCTCGGCCGCCGAGATCCTGCGCGGCCGCCAGGTCAAGACCCGCACGCTCATCGTGCCCGGCTCGATGATGGTCAAGAAGCAGGCCGAGCAGGAGGGCCTGGACGAGGTGTTCAAGGCCGCCGGCGCGGAGTGGCGCGAGGCGGGCTGCTCGATGTGCCTGGGCATGAACCCCGACACGCTCCAGCCCGGCGAGCGCAGCGCCTCCACCTCCAACCGCAACTTCGAGGGCCGCCAGGGCAAGGGTGGCCGTACGCACCTGGTGTCGCCGCAGGTCGCCGCCGCGACCGCCGTCACCGGCCGCCTCACCGCCCCCGCCGACCTCTAAGGAGAGACACCGAGATGGAAGCCTTCACCACCCACACCGGTACGGCGGTGCCGCTGCGCCGCAGCAACGTCGACACCGACCAGATCATCCCGGCCGTCTGGCTCAAGCAGGTCAGCCGCACCGGCTTCGAGAAGGGCCTGTTCGCGGCCTGGCGCGAGGACCCGGCGTTCGTCCTCAACGACCCCTCCTACGAGGGCGGCTCGATCCTGGTCTCCGGCCCCGACTTCGGCACCGGCTCCTCCCGCGAGCACGCCGTCTGGGCGCTGCAGCAGTACGGGTTCCGCGTCGTGATCGCCGCCCGCTTCGGCGACATCTTCCGCAACAACTCCACCAAGATGGGCCTGCTGCCGGTCATCCTGCCCGGCGACCGGGTCGAGGCCCTGCAGGCGGCCGTCGAGGCGGACCCGAAGCTGGACGTCACCGTCGATCTGGCCGAGCGCCAGGTGCGCTGGGCCGGCGAGGTCGTCCCGTTCGAGATCGACGACTACACCCGCTGGCGGCTCATGGAGGGGCTCGACGACATCGGGCTGACCCTGCGTCACGCCGGCGCGGTGGCGGCGTACGAGAATGGTCGGCAGCCATGGCTGCCGACGACCGTCTAGAAGACGACGAACTGGCGCGGCGGTTGCGCGAGGCGCACCGCCGCGTCCGCGTGCTCCCCGCCGCCGAGAAGGAACGCGTGGCCCGCCGATATCTGGCCATCTGCGACCTCGCCAAGCGCGATCCGGAAAGAGCGGCGGCCCGTCTCGAAGCGTTTCTGACCGCTCTTGACGTCGACTTCGACACGCCACGCAATGAAGAAAATACGCTGGGTGATTGAGTTCCCTGCCGATCCCGCCTACTTTCGAGCGCGTAAGGGGTTTCTACGTCGAACTCGTGAGCTGGAACCCCGAGCCGTAACTGGGGGAGCAGGACTTTCATGAACAAGCGAGAACTCGTCGAGGCCATCGCGGATCGGGTGGGCGACAGGAAGACGGCCACCGAGGCCGTCAACGCGGTCGTCGACGCCATTCAGAAGGCTGTGGCCGGCGGCGACAAGGTCTCGATCACGGGCTTCGGCGCGTTCGAGATGGTGAACAAGCCCGCCCGCACGGCGCGTAACCCGTCGACCGGCGCCGAAATCAACGTCGCCGAGAGCTGGGCGCCGAAGTTCCGTGCCGGCTCCGATTTCAAAGAGCTGGTGAACGAGGGCGGCAAGAAAATCGGCAAGAGGAAGTAAATCCAGCGGACCAGCGCCCGGGCCATCGGCCCGGGCGTCCGTATTCCCGCCCCCGCGCCCGGGAAAGGGGATCGGGCCCGCACGATCCGTGCCCGCCCGCGTCCACGGAGAGAGGGCGGGGGCCAGGAGCCCGCCACGGCCTCGAAAGAGGGCAGGGGCCGGGAGCCCAGCACAGCCCGGAAAGAGGCCGGGGGCCAGGAGCCCGCCACGGCCTGGAAAGAGGCCGGGGGCTAGGGACCTTCCGCGGCCTGGAAAGAGGCCGGGACCGGGAAAGTCGACAGCGTGATGTAGGCGATTTTCCCGCCGGACACCCCGAGATTGACCCGCTGGCCCGTGCGGAGCAGCCGAAGCGGGCCCGCGTCGAAGGCGGGCGCGCCGAACTCCAGCACGGCCCCGTCGTCGAGGAACACCGTGCCGGAACGCGTGGCCTCGTCGAAACTGCGTACCGTCGCCTGCACGCGACCAGCTTAGGCGGTTGCCCGACGCCGGACGAGCGCGCACGATCAGCTCATGCGCCCGCTGGAAGACTTCTGGCGGTTCGTCTGGGCGAACGGGGTCACCCATCTCGGCACCCAGGTCACGGTCGTCGCCCTGCCGCTGACCGCCGTGCTCACCCTGGAGGCCGGCGCCTTCGAACTCGGCCTGCTGTCGGCCGCCCAGATGGCCGCCTTCCTGCTGATCGGGCTGCCCGCCGGGGCCTGGGTGGACCGGTGGCCGCGCCGCCCGGTCCTCGTCTGGTCCGACCTGGTCAGGGGCCTGGCGCTGCTCACCGTCCCGGCCGCCGCCTGGGCGGGCCTGCTCACGCTGCCGCACCTGTACGCCGTCGCGCTGGTATTGGGCGCGGGCACCGTCTTCTTCGACGTGGCGCAGATGAGCTTCATGCCCGCGATCGTGCCCAAGGACCGGCTCGAACGGGCCAACGGGCGGCTCGAGGTCACCCGGCAGGTGTCCGTGCTGGCGGGGCCGGGGCTGGGCGGCTGGCTGGTGAGCGCGTTGACCGCGCCGTTCGCGCTGCTGGCGGACGCGGTCGGCTATCTGGCCTCGGCCCGCCTGCTGTCCGGGATCCGGGCGGCGGAACGGCCGGAGCCGCCGCCCGCCCGGGGGCGGCTGCGGGCGGAGATGCGTGAGGGGGTCGCGTTCGTGCTGCGGGAGCCGGTGCTGCGCCGGGTGGCCGCCGGGGGCGCGCTCACCCGGGTGGCCCTCGGGATCTGCGCCGTCGGCTACCCGCTCTACCTCGTGGTGGACCTGCGCCTGGACGCCGTGACGTACGGCCTGCTGCTGTCGGCCCCGGCCGTCGGCGCTCTGTGCGGCGCGCCGCTGGCGGCCAGGCTGACGGCCAGCCTCGGGATCGGCGCCACCCTGTACGCCTCCGCCGCGCTCACCCTGGCCCTGGGGCTGCCCGCGCTGGCCACGGGCCCCGGCTGGCGGCTGCTGATCTTCCCGGTCGCCTCGGCCCTGGCGGGCGCCGCCGCCGTGGTCTTCAACGTGGCCCAGCTCAGCTACCGCCAGCGCATCACCCCGGAACGCCTGCTGGGCCGGGTCAACGCCAGCATGCGTTTCCTCATGTGGGGGGCGATGCCGCTGGGCGGGCTGGCGGGCGGCGCGCTGGGGGAGTGGCTGGGCGGGTACGGGGTGTTCGCCGCCGGGGTGGCCCTGCTCGGCCTGTCCTACCTCGCGGTCGTCACGACCCCCGGCATCAGACGGGTGGCGGCCCGGTGACCTGGGGTCGATGGACGCGGGTGCCCTGCCGGAGGGCTCAGGCTGGTGGCGGCGTGGTGATCTCGAAGGTCGGCCAGAGGTCGGCGACGACCGCCGCCGTGTGCGGTCCGAGGCCCAGGGCGAGGGCCGCGCGCAGGTCGTCGGGTGTGTCCACGTCGCGCCTGACCGAGTCGGTCCCCGGCACGCACAGCTCCTTGGCCCCTCCGGCGAGGTGCTTGGCCCGCGACTCCCCGCCGAACCTGGGCGCGAACGGCGTGCCCGGCCGTACCCCGTAGAAGGTCGTGCCGACGTCGAGCGCGTCGGGCACGAACGACTGGTCGAACTCGGCCGCCGCCTCCAGCGCCAGCGCCAGCTCGGCCGGCCGCAGGGCGGGCAGGTCGGCCTGGAGCGCGCCCACCGCGTCGCCGGGCGCGACACGTACGGCGTGCGCGGCCCCCGTACGCAGGGCCGTGTTCAGCCCTCGGTCGGGGTCGTGCACCACGTCGGCCCCCAGCGCGGCGAGCGGCCCGGCGGCGGCGGGGTCGGCCGTCACCACGATTACCCGCGCGACCGGCGGGCAGGAGAGCGCGGCGGCCAAGGTGTCACACGCCACGGCCACGGCCAGCCGGGTACGGTGCGGCCCCGTCGCGGCCGCGAGCCGAGTCTTCGCCGCGACCAGCGTCTTCACCGGAATGACCAAGGACCAGCGGATGCTCATAGGGTAAGCATCGCGCCTCGACATCCCGCGCGGCCAACCGGGAGACTTGGGGCTCGATCCCGTAGGTGTTGGAGGAGACCATGAGCCGCCCCACGCGACCATCGCGCTTCTGGGAGACCTTTGCCGTCGCCATGGTGAAACCACTGTCGCGGCTCCTGGTCAAGCGTGACTGGCGCAACGGCGACCGCCTCCCCAAGACCGGCGGCGTGATCATCGCGACCAACCACCTGTCGTGGACCGATCCCGTGCTGCTGTCGCACTTCCTGTACAACAACGGCCGCTGGCCGGTGATCCTGGCGAAGTCGGGGCTGTTCAGGGTGCCGTTCCTGGGGCGGGCCATCAGCGGCCTGCTGGCGATCCCGGTCGATCGCGGCAGCAACGAGGCGGCCAGGTCGCTGCGCCTCTCGGCCGAGCGGCTGGCCGACGGCTGCGCGATCCTGTTCTACCCGGAGGGCACCTGCACCCGCGACCCCGACCTGTGGCCCATGGTGGGCAAGACGGGCGCGGCCCGGCTGGCGCTGGAGAGCGGGGCGCCGGTCATCCCGGTGGCGCATTGGGGAGCGCAGGAGCTGCTGCCGTACGGTGAGAAGAAGCCCCGGCTGTTCCCGCGCAAGACGTTCCACGTGACCGTGGGCCCGCCGGTCGACCTGTCCAAATACGCGGGCAGGTCGTCGCACGCCGATGTGCTGCGCGAGGCGACGGCCGACATCATGGCGGCGGTCACCGAGCAGCTCGCCGAGCTGCGGGGCGAGAAGGCCCCGGAGACTCCCTACGACCCCGCCGGACGGTGAAGGCATGACGAAGGCAGCCGTTTTCGGCACGGGCTCGTGGGGCACCACGTTCGCGATGATCCTGGCGGAGGCCGGTAACGAGGTCACGCTGTGGGGCCGCAGGGCCGAGCTGGTCGAGTCCATCGACCGTGACCACGTCAACCCCGACTACCTGCCGGGCGTGCCGCTGCCCGCCTCGCTGCGGGCGACGACCGACCCCGAGCGGGCGCTGGCCGGGGCCGACTTCGTGGTGCTCGCCGTGCCCTCGCAGCGCCTGCGCCCCAACCTGGCCGTCTGGCGGCCGTACATCCCGTCAGAGGCCGTGCTGGTGAGCCTGATGAAGGGCATCGAGCTGGGCACGACCAAGCGGATGAGCGAGGTGATCCGCGAGGTGGCCGAGGTGCCGGAAGAGCGGGTCGCCGTCGTGTCCGGGCCCAATCTGGCCAAGGAGATCGCCCAGCGGCAGCCCGCCGCCACGGTCGTGGCCTGCGCCGACGAGTCGGTGGCCGAGCGGCTGCAGGCGATCTGCCACCTGCCGCCGTGGTTCCGCCCGTACACCAACCCCGACGTGGTCGGGGTCGAGCTGGGCGGCGCGGTGAAGAACGTGATCGCCCTGGCCGTCGGCGTCTCCGCGGGCATGGGCATGGGCGACAACGTCAGCGCCATGCTGATCACCCGGGGGCTGGCGGAGATCTCCCGCCTGGGGGCGGCTCTGGGGGCCGACGCGCACACGTTCGCCGGTCTGGCCGGGATGGGCGACCTCGTGGCGACGTGCGTGTCCCCGCTGTCGCGCAACCGTACGTTCGGGGAGAACCTGGGCCGCGGCATGACGCTGGCCGAGGCCGTCGCGGCCACCAAGCAGACCGCCGAGGGCGTGAAGTCCTGCGAGTCCGTGCTCGAACTCGCCAGGAAGCACGACGTCGAGATGCCGATCACCGAGGTCGTCGTCGGTGTCGTCCACGACGGCATGTCGCCGGCGGAGGCGGGCATGCTGCTCATGTCCCGCTCGCCCAAGCCCGAGCGCTACGGCTTGTGAGAATGACCTGAACACGGCGTGCTCGGCTCGCTGTGACAGGGACACCCCGGTAGATTCGGACACCATGAGCAAGCCACGCGTCGCCGTCCTTTTCGGAGGCCGCAATTCAGAGCACGCCGTATCCCTCATGGGGGCCGGCAGCGTGCTCGATGCCATCGACAGGAGCAAGTACGAGGTGATCCCCATCGGGATCGCCCAGGACGGCAGGTGGGTGCTGGCCGCTTCCGACCAGCGGTACGCCATCGAGGACGGCGAGCTGCCGGTCGTCGACAGCACGGGCGCGGCCCTGGCCCTGCCCTCCGGCGGCAGCGCGCTGGTGGCCTACGACCCCGGCAGCATCCCCGTCGAGCTTGGCACGGTCGACGTGGTGTTCCCGGTGATGCACGGCCCGTTCGCCGAAGACGGCACCATCCAGGGCCTGCTGGAGATGGCCGGCGTACGTTACGTCGGCTCCGGCGTGCTGGCCAGCGCCGTCGGCATGGACAAGCCCCACATGAAGACGGTCATGGCCGCCGCGGGGTTGCCGACCGGCCGCTACGTCGTCGTACGCGAGCGCGAATGGCGGCTCGACCACGAACGCGTGCTCAAGGAGGCCGAGGAGCTCGGCTACCCCGTCTTCGTCAAGCCGGCCAGGGCGGGCTCCTCGCAGGGCATCTCCAAGGCCCACGACCGGGCCGAGCTGGTGGAGGCGGTGGAGCTGGCCAGGCGGCACGACCCAAAGGTGATCATCGAGGCCGAGATCGTGGGCCGCGAGATCGAGTGCGCGGTGCTGGAGTCGCTGGGCGACGAGCCCGCCGCCGCGTCGCTGCCCGGTGAGGTGAAGGTGGAGGGCGGCCAGGAGTTCTTCGACTTCGAGGCGAAGTACTACCCCGACCAGATGTCGCTCACCGTGCCCGCCGAAATCCCGCAGGAGACGGCCGAGGAGCTGCGCGCGATGGCCGTGCGCGCGTTCGAGGCGCTCGACTGCGAGGGGCTCGCGCGGGTCGACTTCTTCTACACGCCCGACGGCAAGGTGGTGCTCAACGAGATCAACACCATGCCGGGGTTCACCTCGCTGTCGGTCGCGCCGCAGCTCTGGGCGGCTTCGGGGCTGTCGTACCCGGCGCTGGTCGAGCGGCTGATCCAGCTCGCGCTGTCGCGGTCGCCGGGGCTGCGGTGAGCGGTCAGCGGGGCGCGGCCGAGATCTGGGCGATCGGCTTCGACAGATCGGCCAGCACTTCGGCGGCCACGTGCTCGCCGCCGACCGTGACCTCCACGTAGGCGGTGTCGGTCACGGCCGTGAACAACGTGGTCCTGTCGGGGTCGGCGAACCAGCCCACTCCGCCGATCTCCTGGAGCTGGTCGGTGGGCGCCATCCTGACCGGCCGGGGCACGCCGCAGCGCAGCGCGATGGTGCCCGGCCCCCAGACGGCCACGTACGGCGACTCGGGCGCGGTCGTGCCACGCTCGTCGCCGTCGAGCATCGACGGCAGCAGCGTGGCCAGTCGGTCACAGGCCGTGACCGCCTCGCCCTGCGGCACGGGAGGCTCGACCTGTACGGTGCCGCCGCAACCGGCGAGTGCTAGGAGAACGAGCAGGACGGCGGCGGCACGCATACGACGACTACCTTCAGATGTGGACAATCGGACACGTAAGGGTACGCGTGATTCCCTCCACCGCCTGAATCTGCGCCACGACGAGCTTGCCCAGCTCATCGACGTTGTTGGCCTCCGCGCGAACGATCACGTCGTACGGCCCCGTCACGTCTTCCGCCTGAGTGACCCCGGGAATCCCGGAGATCTCGCGAGCCACCGCGGCGGCCTTGCCGACCTCGGTCTGGATAAGGATGTAGGCCTGCACCATCACGTCCTCCCGGGCGATTCGATCACGCCGAAGGGCCACCGTACCCTGTGTGCGTCAGGAGGTGCGTCATCACAGTCGGAGATCTCGGCGAATTCGGTGTGGTAACTCGTATTACCGGACGTCTGCCCCAGGGCGCGGCGGTAATGCTCGGCCCGGGTGACGACGCCGCCGTGCTCAGCGCGCCCGACGGGCGTGTGGTGGTCTCGACGGATGTGCTGATCGAGGGCAGGCACTTCCGCCGCGACTGGTCCAGCGGCTACGACGTGGGCCGCAAGGCCGCCGCCCAGAACCTGTCCGACGTGGCCGCCATGGGCGCGACGCCGACGTCCATCGTGGTCGGGCTCGGCATCCCCGCCGACCTGCCCCTGACCTGGCTCGACGAGCTGACCGACGGCTTCGTGGACGAGTGCGCGACCGTGGGGGCGAGCGTGGCGGGCGGCGACGTCACCCGCTGCGACCTGGTCGTCATCGGCGTGACCGCGCTGGGCGACCTGGGTGGGCGGGCTCCCGTGACCAGGTCGGGAGCCAGGCCGGGGCACGTGGTGGCGGTGACAGGCCGGCTCGGTTACGCCGCCGCCGGATGGGCCCTGCTGGAGGCGGGCGTGCCGGTGGACTCGCCCGCCCTGCGGGAGGCGGTGGCCGGGCACCGCAGGCCGTGTCCTCCGTACGCGATGGGGCCCCTGGCGGCCGAGCTGGGCGCGAGCGCGATGCTGGACGTCAGCGACGGCTTCCTCCAGGACGTGGGCCACATCGCCGAGGCCGCGGGCGTACGCGTCGAGCTCGATCCCCGGGCGTTCACGGTGGCGGAGCCGGTGGCGGCGGCGGCCAAGGAGCTGGGGGCCGATCCGCTGGAGTGGGTGCTGTCGGGTGGCGAGGATCACGCCTTGGCGGCGACGTTCCCTCCGGACGTACGGCTGCCGGCGTCGTGGCAGGTCGTGGGCCGGGTGGTCGAGGGGGAGGGCGTCCTGGTGTATGGGCGAGAAATCGGGCGTCGCGGATGGGATCACTTTCGGTGATGAGATGTCCCGATTTACGTGAAATTTTCCCGTTTTGGGGTATCACTAGCGGGATTGCTGTGACAGCGGCGTAGTAAAGGTGTTATGAAGATTGGCGGCCACTGTAACCGGCAGAAAGGGCAGCCATGGGCCGCCACGGCACAGGTGGATCCGACGACGGGGACGAACGGGGGAACAGCAGCGCATTCTGGGGTCCTGACGAGCAGGCCGAGCCGCCGGGCTGGCCCTCGTTGCCGGACCGGCCCGAGGTGACGGGCCAGTGGGCCCCCATGCCGCAGCGTGCCGACGGGCAGCCTCCGCGCGCCCAGCAGTCGGAGCCGTTCGAGACCACCGGGGCCTTCGCGTTGCCTGCCGACCCTGCCGGCGGCTTTCCTCCGGCCGGCGACCCCGCCAGAGGGTTCCCGCCCGCCGACGGTCCCGCGGGCGCCTTCCCGCCCCCTCCTGAGCCCATGGACGCCGGGCCGTTCGAGACGACGGGGGCCTTCGCGCGTCCGCCGGAGTGGGACCAGCCTCCCGCGGGCCCGTACGGTGACCCCGGGCAGACGGCCGTGTTCGGCGGACAGGGCGGGATGCCGGGCCCCGGGCAGCCGGGCCCCTTCGACCGGCCGGGCGGCTATGACCAGCCGCATGACCGTCCTGGGCCGTTCGACGGGCCGTTTGACGGGCCCGCCGACCGGACCGCCTTCTTCGACTCGTTCGACGACGACCCCGCCGGGCGTACCGCGAGGTTCGACTCTCCCCCTGGCCCCGGCGGCGCCTACGGTGGCCCGCCCGAGCCGGGCGACGTCAAGGTGGCCGGCGAGCCCACCGCCGCGATGACCCCCGCCTGGGCCAACACCGAGACGAGCTTCCTCGGATCCGACTGGTCCGACGGCTCAGGCATGGGGGAACCGGACGAGCCCCGTGGCCGACGCGGCCGGCGCAGGTCAGGGCGCGGCGGCGACGACCTGCTCGGCGCCACCGCCGGACCAGGCAAGGCCCGGGTTGCGCTGCTCTCCGTCGCCGCCGTGGCCGTCGTGCTCGGCGGCACCGTGGCGGGCGTCAAGTTCATGAGCACCGCGGGCGAGTCGGGCAAGTGCGAGGGCGCGACCTGCGCGGCCGTACAGGCCACCGGCAGCCAGCGGGCCCCGGCGGCTCCCGACCCCGTCGTGGAGGAGACCGAGCCCCCGATCGAGGAGGAGCCGACGGAGGAGGTCGCGGAGACCGAGCCCGCCGAGACCCCGACGCCCACGGTCTCCTACAACGCCCGCGCCCCGCGCCGTACGACCTCGCCGACGCCGACGCCCAGCAGGACCAAGGAGAAGAAGTCCGCCGAGCCCACCGAGGAGCCGACGGAGGAGCCGGTCGACGAGACCGCGACGCCGACGCCGACGCCGGAGCCCTCGACGCTGGACGACACCGACACCGGCGGACAGCCTTCCGCGAGCTCCGTGCCCACCGAGAGCGCGGGGACGTTCGGCTCCGGCGGTGGCTCGGTCAACGTCAGGCAGTCGATCCAGCAGCGGCTGACGACGTACAAGGCCGATATGACGCTGTCCAACACCTCGGCGCAGACCCTCCAGGCTCCCACGATCTCCGTCCCGGTGGACGGCAGGGTCGTGGACGTGGACGGCGCCGGCTGGACACAGGACGGCGACCTGCTGATCCTCGACCTGCCGGCGTCGCTGGCGGCCGGGGAGTCCGTCAAGGTCTCGTTCACGGCCACGGGCCGGGGCTCCAAGGCCCAGAACTGCGGGCTGGTCGCCGGGGAGTGCGCCGTTAGCTGAGTGGTTGGATGGGGGACATGACGGAATCGACCCCTCCACGCGTGCTGACGGTCGCCGGCTCCGACTCGGGCGGCGGCGCGGGCATCCAGGCCGACCTGAAGACCATGCTGGCCATGGGCGTCCACGGCATGAGCGTCGTCGCCGCCGTGACGGCCCAGAACTCGCTGGGCGTCCAGGGCTACTGGGAGCTGCCGCCCGAGGCCGTACGCGCCCAGCTCGACTCGGTGCTCGGCGACATCGGGGCGCAGGCGGTGAAGACCGGCATGCTGGCCTCGCCCGTACTGGTGGAGACGGTGGCCGAGGTGCTGGGCTCGTACCCGGCGCCGCTGGTCGTGGACCCGGTCGGGGTGTCCAAGCACGGTGACCCGCTGCTCGCGCCCGAGGCGGTCGAGACCGTACGCACCCGTCTGCTGCCCGTGGCCACCGTGGTGACCCCCAACCTGTGGGAGGTGGAGCAGCTCACCTCCGTGAAGGTCGAGGGGGAGGACGACCTGCGGCGGGCCGCGGACGCCGTACTGGCGCTGGGGCCGAGGTGGGCGCTGATCAAGGGCGGCCATCTGCCAGGCCCGCCGGTCGACCTGCTCACCGACGGCGTCAGCGAGTACCGCTTCGCCGCCGAGCGCCTCGACAACCGGCACACCCACGGCACCGGCTGCACGCTGGCCTCGGCCATCGCCTCCCGCCTCGCGCTGGGCGACGACGTGCCGGAGGCGGTGGCCAGGGCCAAGGAGTACGTGACGGGCGCGATCGCACGGGGCTTCCCGCTGGGCGACGGCATCGGCCCTGTCGACCACGCCTGGCGCTGGCGCTGACCTCACCCGACCGCGCCTTGCGCTGGCGCTGACCCACCCGACCGCCCACCACTGCGGCCGGCGCGATCCCCGAAGGGGCCTCCGCCGGAGTGTCGTGCCCCGAGGGACGTCCGGGACCGGAGTCGTCCTCCGGGCACGACAAAGGCCCGCTGCTCCCTCGACAGGAGGCGGGCCTTCGTGCGAAAGACGCGGACTAGCGGGTGACCTTGCCCGCCTTGATGCACGAGGTGCACACGTTCAGCTTCTTCGGCGTGCCGTTGACGACCGCGCGAACCGTCTGGATGTTGGGGTTCCAACGACGGCGGGTGCGGCGGTGGGAGTGGGACACGTTGTTGCCGAAGGTCGGCCCCTTGCGGCAGACATCGCAGACGGAAGCCACGGTATCGCTCCTTAAAACAGTCGATGTAGCCCTGTCCGCTGATGCTTACCGGGCGGAGGGCATGCCGGGACAACCGGCCAGCCACACGAGGATATCCGATCCACGCCGATAGGCGCGAACCAGAACATCTGGACCGGGCCTCGGGCGGCGATATTCTCCTCGCACAACGGTAGCGCATCCGGACCGGCCGGAAGGTCGACCTGGATAGCGCGGCCGGGGCCGTCGGGTCGGGGACGAAAGCCGGAGGGCGCAGATGAAGATCCTCGACCCGCCCGCGGTACGCCGCTGGGCCCGCCTGGCCGCCGACGCGTTGGGCGAGGCCAAGACCGAGATCGACGCGATCAACGTGTTCCCGGTCGCCGACGGCGACACCGGCACCAACCTGCACCTGACCATGCTGTCCGCGGCCGAGGCGGTCGAGTCGCTGCCCGACGACGTGGACGCGTCCGTGGTGTGGCAGACGCTCTCGTACGGGGCGCTGGTGGGGGCGCGCGGCAACTCGGGGGTGATCGTCAGCCAGGCCCTGCGCGGCCTGGCCGAGGTCCTGAAGGACGGCCCCGACCTGCGGGCCGGGCTGCTGAGGGCGGCGGTGCTGGCCAGAGAGGCGGTGGCCAGGCCGGTCGAGGGCACGGTGCTGAGCGTGCTGGAGTCGGCGGCGCGGGCGGTCCAGGGGGTCGACGCGGACCTGCCCGAGGTGGCGCGGCAGGCGGCGGGGGAGGCGCGGGCCGCGTTACGGCGTACGCCCGCCCAGCTCGAGGTGCTGGCCCGCAGCGGCGTCGTGGACGCGGGCGGCGCCGGAGCGGCGATCGTGCTGGAGACCCTGGCCACCGTGATCAGCGGCACCTCCGCAGGCCGTTACGAGGTGCCTGGGCCCACCGCGCGGGTGTCGCCGCTGACCGAGGTCGGGGCGGGCTACGAGGTGATGTACCTGCTGGACGCCGACGACCGCGCCGTGGCCGGGCTGCGGGAGGAGCTCGACGCCATGGGCGACTCGCTGGTCGTGATCGGCGGTGACGGCCTGTGGAACGTCCACGTGCACGTGGACGAGGCGGGGCCCGCCGTCGAGGCAGGGGTGAGGGCGGGCCGCCCGCACCCACCGTGGCAGCGCGGGACGGGGCGTCGTGGCCGTCGCGGCGGGCGACGGCATCGCGGCGCTGTTCGAGGAGTGCGGCGCGGTCGTGGTGCGGCGCGCGCCCGGCACCCGTCCCACGCTCCCCGCCCTGCTGGCCGCGATCAGGCAGGCGGGCAGCGAGGTCGCGGTGCTGCCGAACGACGAGGGCGTACGCTCGGTCGCCGCCGCGGCGGCGGAGATCGCCCGTGAGGACGGCGTCACGGTCAGCGTGCTGCCCACCGAGGCGACCGTGCAGGGACTGTCCGCGCTGGCCGTGCACGATCCGCTGCGCCGCTTCGACGACGACGTGGTGGCGATGACCGACGCGGCCGGGCACACGCGCTACGGGCACGTGACGGTGGCTGACAGGCAGGCGTTCACGAGCGCCGGGGTGTGCCGTCCCGGCGACGTGCTCGGCATGATCGACGGCGACGTGGCGGTGATCGGCGGCTCGGTCGAGGAGGTGGCCGTCCTGGTGGTGGAGCGGATGGTGGCGGGCGGCGGCGAACTGGTCACGCTGGTCACGGGCGCCCACGCGCCGGACGGGCTGCCGGGCCGGGTGGCGGAGCACCTCGCGCGTACGCGTCCTGACGTGGACCTGATCGTGTACGACGGCGAGCAGGGCGGCTACCCGCTCCTCATCGGCGTCGAGTGACCCGCGATCCCGGCCCCGTCGGAGGATTCCTGTCGGCCCCAAGCGGTAGAACTTAATGCCGTGAGCCGTTTCGACGAGCCTCTGACGAAGGCGCTCGACCCGAAGACCGCCAAGCTGCTGCACAGCGTGCTCGGCCTGGAGACGGTCGGCGACCTGCTGCGCCACTATCCACGGCGCTACGCCGAGCGCGGCGAGCTGACCTCGCTCGACGCGCTGGAGGTCGACGAGCACGTCACCGTGGCCGGCGAGGTGACCAGGCTCATGCGCAAACCCATGCGCAACCGGGGCGGCACCTGGCTGGAGGTCGAGGTCGTCGACGGCAACGGCAACAAGCTCTACCTGTCGTTCTTCGGCAAGGGCTCCCACATGGCCGAGTCGCGGCTCAAGCCGGGGCGGCGGGGGATGTTCGCCGGGAAGGTGGGGCTGTTCGGGGCGCGCACGAGTCCGCGCTGGCAGCTCGCCCACCCCGAGTTCGAGCTGTTCGAGGAGAGCGAGGCCAGCGCCGAGGAGTTCGCGGCGGCGCCGGTGCCGATCTACCCGGCGGGCAAAGACCTCACCCCGTGGGCGATCAGGCGAGCGGTCGGCGTCGTGCTCGACACGCTCGGCCCGCTCGACGACTCGCTGCCCGCCGCGCTGCGGGCCCGCCACGGGCTGCAGGATCTCGGTGAGGCGCTGGTGGCCATCCACCGGCCGAAAGACTTCGCCGACGTGGGGCGGGCGCGCAAGCGGCTGAAGTTCGACGAGGCGTTCGTGCTGCAGGCCGTGCTGCTCCAGCGGCGCCAGGCGGCCACCGCCTGGCCGGCCAAGGCGCGGCCCAGGCGCTCCGAGGGGATGCTGGCCGACTTCGACGCGCGGCTGCCGTTCTCGCTGACCGAGGGGCAGGCCGAGGTGGGCGAGGAGATCGCCGCCGACCTGGCGCGCGAGCACCCCATGCACCGGCTGCTCCAGGGTGAGGTCGGCGCGGGCAAGACGGTGGTGGCGCTGCGGGCCATGCTCCAGGTGGTCGACGCCGGGGGGCAGGCCGCGCTGCTGGCGCCCACCGAGGTGCTGGCCCAGCAGCACCACCGTTCGATCAGCGGCATGCTGGGCGATCTGGCGCAGGGGGGCATGTTCGGGGGCACGGCGGTCACGTTGCTGACCGGCTCGATGGGCGCCGCCGCCCGTCGCGTGGCGCTGCTCGACGCGGCCTCGGGCACCGCGGGCATCGTCGTGGGCACCCACGCGCTGTTGCAGGAGCACGTCCAGTTCGCCGATCTGGGGCTGGTGGTGGTCGACGAGCAGCACCGGTTCGGGGTGGAGCAGCGCGACGCGCTGCGCGAGAAGGGGGGTGGCGGGCGTCCGCACGTCCTGGTCATGACCGCGACCCCGATTCCCCGTACGGTGGCCATGACGGTCTTCGGCGACCTCGAGGTCTCGACGCTCTCGCAGCTTCCCTCGGGGCGTGCCCCGATCACCACCCACGTGGTGCCGGCCGCCGAGAAGCCCCACTTCCTGGAGCGCACCTGGCAGCGGGTGCGGGAGGAGGTGGCGCTGGGGCGGCAGGCGTACATCGTGTGTCCCCGCATCGGCGACCTGGAGGGCGACGAGGGCGATCTGGCGGCGAGCGGCGACGACGAGCGCCGGCCGCCGCTCGCGGTCCTCGACGTGGCCGAGCTGCTGACCCAGGGGCCCTTCCACGACCTGCGGGTGGCCACGCTGCACGGCAAGCTGCCCCCGGAGGAGAAAGACGCGATCATGCGCTCCTTCACGCGGGGCGAGCTCGACGTGCTGGTCGCCACGACCGTCATCGAGGTGGGCGTCGACGTGCCCAACTCCTCCGTCATGATCATCATGGACGCCGACCGCTTCGGCGTCTCCCAGCTCCACCAGCTCCGGGGCCGCGTGGGCCGGGGCGGCCTGCCCGGTCTGTGCCTGCTGGTCTCCGACTTCCCCGAGGGCACCCCGGCGCGGGCCCGCCTCGACGCGGTGGCCGCCACGCTCGACGGGTTCGAGCTGTCGCGGGTCGACCTGGAGCAGCGGCGGGAGGGCGACGTCCTGGGGGCGGCGCAGTCGGGGAAGCGCTCCTCGCTGAAGCTGCTGCAACTGCTGCGCGACGAAGACGTGATCGCCGTCGCCCGCGACGAGGCCGCCGCGCTCCTCGCGCAGGACCCCGAGCTGACCGGCCACTCGGGCCTGCGGGCGGAGATCGACCGGCTGGTGGCCGACGAACGAGCCGAATACCTGGAGAAGACCTGACCCGCATGGCCCGATCGGCCGGTGCGCCCTGCCGGGCTTCGGTACGCCCGCACGGCGTGTGCGGTGGGGCCGGGAAAGAGAAAAAAACCCAGCCGCGGGGACGGCCTCCCCCCGAATGCCGTCCCCGGCTGGGCCCACCCTCGGGTCAGGTGCCGAGGGAACCGGCGTGCGGAAGGGCTCACGATCACGCCGGTCGGCCTTCGTGTGGGTCACCTCGAAGGCCGCAGACTCATCATGCGGGCCCACACCGCCGATGTGAATCACCCTTGCGCAGTCGAGGCAGACACTTGTCCACTCTTGACCTGCATGAACATGCGGAAGAATGGGTCACATGACGCGGATCATCGCAGGCACAGCGGGTGGGCGGCGCCTGGCGGTCCCGCCCGGGCGCGGGACGAGGCCGACCAGCGACAGGGCCCGAGAAGGCATCTTCTTGACCCTCGACTCCCTGTACGGCCTGCGCGCCGCCCGCTTCCTCGACCTCTACGCGGGCTCCGGCGCGATCGGCCTGGAGGCGCTGTCGCGCGGGGCGGCCGAGGCGGTGCTGGTCGAGTCCGACCCCAGGGCGGTGCGCACGATCAAGGCCAACGTGCAGTCGCTCGGCCTCGACGGCGCCCTCGTGGTGGCCGACAAGGTGGAGCGGTGGCTCGGGAAACCTCCCGGCGAGGCGTACGACATCGTCTTCGCCGACCCGCCCTACGCGGTGTCCGACGAGGAGGTGCGGGTGGTGCTGGAACTGCTGCGCGACAACGGCTGGCTGGTTGATGAGGGATTGGTGGCGTTCGAGAGGGAAAGCAGGGGAAAGCCGTTGATGTGGCCGGAAGGTTACGTTGAGGAGAGGGTCCGTCGTTATGGCGAAGCGTCCGTTTGGTACGGTCGCGCCGCTGGGAACCCGTAGACCTGGGAGGCGTCTTGCGCCGCGTAGTCTGCCCGGGGTCGTTCGACCCCATCACCAATGGCCATCTCGACATCATCGGCCGCTCCGCACGGCTGTACGACGAGGTGACCGTGGCAGTCCTCATCAACGTCGAGAAAAGCAGCCTGTTCACGGTGGACGAACGAATCGAGATGCTGCAAACCGTGACCAAGGAGCTTCCCAACGTCAAAGTGCGGAAATTCCATGGGTTGCTGGTCGATTTCTGCAGGAACAACGACATCCCCGCCATCGTCAAGGGCATCAGGGTCGTCAGCGACTTCGACTACGAGCTGCAGATGGCTCAGCTCAACTACCGCCTGTCGGGGGTCGAGACGCTGTTCATGCCCACCAATCCGGAATATTCGTTCCTGTCCTCCTCCAGGGTGAAGGAGATCGCCCGGTATGGTGGGGACGTCTCGGGTCTCGTACCTGATCTTGTGCACAAGCTGCTCATCGAGCGGCTCAGGGGCTGAGCGCGACCTGCTATCCTTTCATTTCGGCCTTGTACGACGGCGTTTGTTTCGCCATGCCTAGCGAGAGCAGGATGACTCAGCACCTCGACCCCCGCTCCCCTTGGGTCATCTCCACTCATGACCTGGGAAGGCGGCCGGGCACGATGCGGCAGATGAGCCTGACCGTCCCGGCACCGGCAGACCTCGGCGTCGACATGATCGGCGTCCCCAAAGACGCCGAAGTCGAGCTGGACCTCCGGCTCGAGTCAGTGATGGAAGGCGTGCTCGTGTCAGGCACGGCGCAGGCCCCGCTCGCCGGGGAGTGCGCGCGGTGTCTCGACCCGGTCACCTCGGAGATCGAGGTCGACCTGCAGGAGCTGTTCTTCTACTCCGACGAGGACGCCTCGGAGGAGGATTCACTGCTCGACGGTGAGCTGTTCGACCTCGAGCCGACGTTCCGCGACGCGGTGGTGCTCGCACTGCCGCTGAGCCCCGTCTGCCGTGAAGACTGCGCGGGGCTCTGCACGGAGTGCGGGATCAAGCTGGCCGAGGCCGGAGGCGATCACCGGCACGAGAAGATCGACGCCCGCTGGGCGTCGTTGCAAGGTCTGATTACCGACAAAGATAACGATCAGGAGAAGTGACGTGGCCGTCCCGAAGCGAAAGATGTCGCGGAGCAACACCCGCGCCCGTCGCTCCCAGTGGAAGACGACTGCTGTCGCCCTGGTGAGCTGCCCGCAGTGCCGTTCGCCCAAGCAGCCGCACATCGCGTGCCCGACCTGCGGCACCTACAACCGCCGACAGGTCATCGAGCCGTCCGCCTGATCCTCTGGCGGGAGCCCGCTCGGCCGCTCCGCGGTGGCCACGGCGGGTCTGCCCGTCAGCAGTTGACGTGATGCCGACCGGGTGCGATCGTGCCTCGGTCGGCGTTACCGTCTCAGATACGTGCGGCGGTGGTTGGCCCGCGGCCGTGGTGGACGCCGGGGCTAACGCGTTACCCCGACGCCCACCACGTTTTCGGGCATCAAGCGCAGCCGACGCGCCTTGTGAAGATGTCCGAGGAGGAAAGCACGTGGGCACAGGTCCCAAGCCGGTGGCCGTCGAGGTCGCCAAAGACGAGTTGGAGCGGGTCCTGTCGGTCGGCCTGGACCCCGACATTCTCGAGCGGGCGCTGACGCACCGCTCCTACGCGTACGAGAACGGCGGCCTGCCCACCAACGAGCGCCTGGAGTTCCTGGGCGACTCGGTGCTGGGCCTCGTCGTCACCGACACCCTCTACCGCAACCACCCCGACCTGCCCGAGGGCCAGCTCGCGAAGCTGCGTGCCGCGGTGGTCAACATGCGGGCCCTGGCCGACGTGGCCAGGGGCCTGGGGCTGGGCCGGTTCCTGCGGCTCGGCCGGGGCGAGGAGGGCACCGGGGGGCGCGACAAGTCCTCCATCCTGGCCGACACGCTAGAGGCGCTGATCGGCGCGGTCTACGTCGACAAGGGGCTCGACGAGGCGTTCCGGGTGGTGCACCTGCTGTTCGACCCGCTGATCGTGCGCTCGGCCTCGCTGGGCGCCGGGCTCGACTGGAAGACCTCGCTGCAGGAGCTGACCGCCTCCGAGGCGCTCGGGGTGCCCGAATACCACGTCGAGGAGAGCGGGCCCGACCACGCCAAGTCGTTCACGGCCGTGGTGCGGGTCGGCGGCGAGTCGTACGGCTCGGGCACCGGGCGCAGCAAGAAAGAGGCCGAGCAGCAGGCGGCCGAGGCGGCCTGGACCCGCATCCGCGCCCGCCGCGAGCAGCGCGAGAGCCAGCCCGCGGGCTGACCCACCCCCGCTCCCCGGTCCACCCCCGCTCCCCGGCCCGCGCCCGCGAGGACGGCCCGCACCCGCAAGGACGCGGTCAGGGAAGGGGCCGCAGGGTGCCGGGTGTTGTCCGGAGGGTGAGATTGAGGTTTCCCCAGCGTTCGGAGGGCGAGGTCCCAGGTGCCTGAGTTGCCGGAGGTCGAGGTCGTCAGGCGTGGTCTCGCGCAGTGGGTGGTCGGGCGCGAGATCGCCGCCGCGGAGGTGCTGCACCCCCGCGCGACCAGGCGGCACGCGCCCGGCGCCGACGAGTTCGCCGCCCGGCTGAAGGGCCGCGCCGTGCTGTCCGCCGAGCGCCGCGGCAAATACCTGTGGCTCCCGCTGTCGGACGGCGACGAGGCGCTCCTGGCCCATCTGGGGATGAGCGGCCAGCTTCTCGTGGTCGCCCCCGACTCGCCGTTGGAAAAGCACCTGCGGGTACGCCTGCGCTTCGAGGACGGCGGCCCCGACCTGCGCTTCGTCGACCAGCGCACGTTCGGCCACGTCATGCTCAGCCCGCTGGTGGCGGGCGTGCCCGAGCCGATCGCGCACATCGCGCCCGACCCGTTCGAGGCGGTGTTCGACGAGGCCGAGTTCACCCGCAGGCTCAGGGCCAGGCACACCGAGATCAAGCGGGCCCTCCTCGACCAGTCGCTGATCAGCGGCGTCGGCAACATCTACGCCGACGAGGCCCTCTGGATCGCCCGGCTCCACTGGGCCCGCGCCACCCAGACGCTCACCGGGCCCAAGGTCGCCGAGCTGCTCACCGCCGTACGCACGGTCATGGGCGCGGCGCTGGAGCAGGGCGGCACGTCGTTCGACAGCCTGTACGTCGACGTCAACGGCGAGAGCGGATACTTCGAGCGCTCGCTGGAGGTGTACGGCCGCCGCGACCTGCCCTGCTCCCGCTGCGGCACGGCGATCAGGCGGGAGGCGTTCATGAACCGGTCGTCCTACTCCTGCCCCAGATGCCAGCGACGGCCGCGCTGACCAGCGTGAGCCCGGCTCCCGCCCACATCACCGCGGAGACCGACACGCCGTCCGTGATCCGGCCCCCGACGAACGCGCCGAGCGCGATGGAGACGTTGAAGGCGCCGACGAACAGCGCCGTGCCCAGTTCGCCGCCGCCCGCGCGCATGATCCACAGTTGCAGGGTCACCCCGACGCCGCCGTAGCCCAGCCCCCACACCACGAGCGCGACCAGGGGCGGCAGGTCGACCAGCACCAGCGCCGCCATGGCCACCGTCATGAGCCCGACCTGCACGACCAGCGTGCGCCACGGGCTCTTGGCCGCCTGCGCGCCGGCGGTGAAGTTGCCCACCACGCCCGCGGCGCCGTACACCAGGAGGGCGGTGCCGACGAGCGCGGCGCCGGCGTGCGAGACCTGCTCCATGAACGGGCGCACGTAGGTGTAGGCCGCGAAGTGGCCGGAGATGGTCAGGGTGGTCAGCACGAGAACGAGCTTGAGCGGCCCTGAGAGCCACGAGGAGCGCTTGTCGGGCGTCCGGGGCGTGCCAGGCTCGGCCGGCGGCCTCAACGGCGGCAGCGTCGTGGCCAGCAACGCCAGCAGGGCGAGCGCCAGCACCCCCGCGGCGGCGAAGGCGCTGCGCCACCCCGCGAACGACGACACGAACGTCGCCGCGGGCACCCCCAGCACCGACGCCACCGACACCCCGGCCAGGATGATCGACGTGGCCCGCCCGACCGAGCGCTCGGGCACCAGGCGGGGCCCGAGGCCCGCCGCGAAGGCCCAGAACCCGCCGATGCTCACCCCGGTCAGCACCCTGGCGGCCAGCATCACCGGATGGTTCGGCGCGAGCGCGCCCGCCAGGTTGGCCACCGCCAGCAGCGCCATCAGCCCGATCAGGATCATGCGCCGGTCGACGCGGCGGGTGGTCACCGCAAGCAGGGGCGCGGACACCGCGGCGACCAGGCCAGGGGCCGACATGGTCAGCCCGGCCGTGCCCGCCGAGACGCCGAGGTCGGCGGCGATCGAGGTCAGGAGGCTGACGGGCAGCATCTCGCTGGTCACGATGGTGAAGGTGCCCACCGCTACCGAGGTCACGGCGAGCCAGCGCGCCCGTACGGCGCCGGGAACGTCAGTCATGGTCATGGCGCCCAGCCTCTTGCCGGGCCGGTTGGGGGAACAATGACGAAGCCCGAAGGCTTGCTTTAGGTGGACTAAGCGATCGAGCCGGAGGCGGGGATGGAGTTCAGGGAGCTGGAGTGCTTCCTCGTGCTCAGCGAGGAGCTGCACTTCGCGCGTACGGCCGAGCGCCTCTACCTGTCGCCGGGCCGGGTGAGCCAGCTCATGCGCGCGCTGGAGGACCGGATCGGCGGGCGGCTGTTCGAACGCAGCAGCAGGCGGGTGCGCCTCACGCCCCTCGGCGAACGTTTCCTGGCCGACCTGCGGCCGTCGTATGACGGCATGGCCGACGCCGTACGCCGGGCCAGGGCGGCGGCCCGGGAGGTGACGGGGGTGATCAGGGTCGGGTTCCTGGCCACGCCGACCGATGTCGTGACGGGCAGCGTACGCGCCTTCGAGCGCCGCCACCCCGGCTGCGCGGTCGAGCTGGTGGAGATCGCGCTCTCCGATCCGTTCGGCAAGCTGCGGGCCGGGCTGGTCGACATCGCGTTCACGCTGCTGCCGGTGGAAGAGCCCGGCCTGGCCGCCGGTCCTGGCCTGAACCACGTCTCCTATCGGCTCGGCGTCTCCGTACGCCACCCGCTGGCGGGCCGGGCGGGCATCGGGGTGGAGGAGCTGGCCTCCGTACCGCTGATCGGGCTGGACGGCCCGGCCCCGCGCGCCTGGAACGAGCGGATAGCACCCTCCGTGACCCCTTCCGGACATCCGATTCCCCAGGCCGGTAAGGTGGCCACGACCCAGGAGGGCCTGACCCAGGTGGCGCTCGACCGGGGCGGCATGCTCTTCTGTACGCCCTCGGCGGACCAGCACCTCCGGCCCGACGTCAGCTTCGTGCCCGTGGCCGGGCTGCCCGCCTCGATCCTCGGCCTGACCTGGGTGAAGGCTCGGGAGACCGCCGCGATCAGGGCGTTCGACGAGGCCGCGGTCGCCCAGGCGTCCGCGGCGCGGGCCCTGGTGGCGTGAGGAGGGGAGATGCCTGACGACGAACCCGGCGCCCGATTGACCGCATGGGTGCGTGGCCGCGTGCAGGGGGTAGGTTTCCGCTGGTGGACGCGGGTCCGCGCGCTGGAGCTCGGCCTGGTGGGTTGGGCGCGCAACACCGACGACGGCCGCGTGGAAGTGGTCGCGGAGGGCTCGCGTGAGGCGTGCGTCAAACTGCTGGAACTGCTCAGAGGTTGCGACACGCCGGGCAGGGTGGATGGAGTAGTGGAACGCTGGAGCGAAGCCCGAGGTAGTTTGAGTGGTTTTGTAGAGAGGTAGCCGGTTTCGTTAAACGGCCCAAATAGGGTATAGTTGTATGTCGGGAGTGCCCATCAGTAGGGCTCAGCGGTTCGTTCGACTTGACCGCCCACACTGCCGGTGCGACTCTTGTTAAGTACCACGCGCACCCCTCCCGCGGAATAAGAAGTGCGCGAACCAGTCTGGTCACTCAGCGTGGAGGACCCTTTACCATGGCGAAGGCTCTACTCGGCCACGTCGGCGGTCCTGACCCTCGAATGGTCTCGGAGATGCGCCGCCTGCAGCAGCGTATCCGGGATCTGGAGGCAGAACTCATCCGACTTCAGGCCACCAATGACGCTCTTGCGGCGCAAACCCGCGACGAGGCGCTAAGCCGCATGCAAGAGCGCGAGCCGGCACTCACCTGAGAGTGATCGGAGCGCAAGACCCAGGGACGTCTCGGCGAGGCGTCCCTTGTTATTTGCCCTGAAATGGCAAAAGACCTGGTCAAGTGTGGTCCCCGTGTTAGATGCCCACGTGGGGCAGTGCGGACCAGTAGTCTTTTCCGAAGCCGTTCAGGGAGAGAAAGGGGTCGCGCTTGTATTTGAAGACCCTGACCCTGCGCGGATTCAAGTCCTTCGCCTCCGCGACCGCCCTGCGTTTCGAGCCGGGCATCACCTGCGTGGTCGGTCCCAACGGCTCCGGCAAGTCCAATGTCGTCGACGCCCTGGCCTGGGTGATGGGTGAGCACAGCGCCAAGTCGCTGCGCGGCGGCAAGATGGAAGACGTGATCTTCGCGGGCACGGCCAACCGGCCCCCGCTCGGCCGCGCCGAGGTCACGCTGACCATCGACAACACCGACGGCGCGCTGCCGATCGACTACACCGAGGTCACGATCAGCCGGCTGATGTTCCGGTCGGGGCAGAGCGAATACGCGATCAACGGCGACACCTGTCGCCTGCTCGACATCCAGGAGCTGCTGTCCGACTCGGGCATCGGCCGCGAGATGCACGTGATCGTCGGTCAGGGCCAGCTCGACGCCGTGCTGCACGCGGGGCCGGAAGACCGGCGGGCGTTCATCGAAGAGGCCGCGGGCGTGCTCAAGCACCGCAAGCGCAAGGAGAAGGCGCTGCGCAAGCTCGACGCGATGCAGGCCAACCTGACCCGCGTCCAAGACCTCGCCACCGAGCTGCGCCGCCAGCTCAAGCCGCTGGGCCGGCAGGCCGAGATCGCCCGCAAGGCCGCCGTCATCCAGGCCGATCTGCGTGACGCCAGGCTCCGGCTGCTGGCCGACGACGTGTGCATCCTGCGCGCCACCCTCGAACGCGAGGCCGCCGACGAGGCCGCGATCACGGCCAGGCGGCAGCAGGTCGAGACCGAGCTGGCCGAGGCGCAGCAGCGCGAGACGGCGCTGGAGGCCGCCGAGGCCGAGACCCAGCCCCGCCTGGCGGCCGCCCAGGAGACCTTCTTCCGGCTCTCCTCGCTGCGCGAGCGCATCACCGGCCTGGAACAGCTCGCCGCCGAGCGGCACCGGCACGCGCTCGACGCCGCCGCCATCGAGCGCCGCGGGCGCGACCCGGAAGACCTCGAACGCGAGGCGGCCGAGGTCCGTGAGCGGGAGCAGATCCTCAGGGCCGAGCTGGAGCAGGCGCAGGAGCTGCTGGAGGAGTCCGTCGAGCGGCGGGCCGAGGCCGAGGCCGAGCTGAACGCCGAGGAACGGCGGCTCGCGCTGGCCGCCAGGGCCGCCGCCGACCGCAGGGAAGGGCTGGCCAGGCTGCGCGGCCAGGTCGACTCCGTACGCAGCCGGGCCAGGGCGGCCGAGGAGGAGATCGGGCGCATCCAGCAGGCCGTGGCCGGCGCGGGCGATCGCGAGCGGCGGGCCAGGGAAGACCTTGAGACCCAGCGGCTGGAGGAGCCGGCCGTCGATCCCGCGCTGGCGGAAGAGCTGGCCACGGCGCAGGCCACGGTCGAGGAGGCCAGGGCGGCGGCCGACGAGGCACGGGCGGTGGCGCAGGAGGCCGCGTCGGGGCTCGACGCGCCGCACGCCGCCCTGCGGGCCGCCAAGGCGGGCGTCGGCACGGCCCGCGCCACCG